>WOZT01000200.1 GCA_011620145.1 Gammaproteobacteria bacterium
GAGCACCACCTTGACATGGTGGGGGTCGTTGGTTCGAGTCCAATCGCGCCTACCATTTTCGGACCCGCATCGTTACGGCGATGTTTTCTTCAATCAACCGCGCATGTGGCCCTTCGTACCGGCCACCACTGAGACCAAGGCGGCCCATGCCCACGATCACTCTTCCCGATGGCAGCCAGCGTCACTATGACGCGCCGGTCACCCTTGCGCAGATTGCAGCGGATATCGGTCCCGGTCTCGCAAAGGCGGCGGTGGCCGGTCGGATCGATGGCCGCGAAGTCGACCTCTGCTTGACCGTCGATGCCGATGCCCGGGTCGAACTCATCACCGAGAAAGACCCGGCCGGGATTGATGTGGTGCGCCACTCCTGCGCCCATCTGCTGGGCCAGGCTGTCAAACAGCTCTATCCTGAGGCGAAGATGGCCATCGGCCCGGTGGTGGAGGATGGGTTTTACTACGACATCGACTACCCCCGCCCCTTCACCCCCGACGATCTGGCGCGCATCGAACAGCGTATGCATGAGCTGGCCGCGCATGACTACGCGGTGATCCGCCGCCCGGTGCCCCGTGAGGAGGCGATGCGGGTGTTTGCGGAGCGGGGTGAATCCTACAAAGTCGAGATTCTTGAAGGGATCCCTGCCGGCGAGCACGTCGCGCTGTACATCCATGAGGAGTACATCGACATGTGCCGCGGGCCTCATGTGCCCAATATCCGTTTCCTGCGCGCCTTCAGGCTGACCAAGCTGGCCGGCGCCTACTGGCGTGGCGATGCGCGTAACCGGCAGTTACAGCGCATCTACGGCACCTGCTGGCCGGACAAAAAATCGCTGGACGCCTATCTCCAGCGTCTGGAAGAGGCTGAAAAGCGCGATCACCGCCGCATCGCCAAGGCGCTGGACCTGTTCCATATCCAGGAAGAAGCGCCGGGCATGGTGTTCTGGCACGACAAGGGCTGGCGCATCTATACCCTGGTCCAGGACTACATTCGCGATCTGTTGCGCCGCAATGGTTACCAGGAAGTGAACACCCCTCAGATCGTCGACCGCAGCCTGTGGGAGCGCTCCGGCCATTGGGAAAAATTCCAGGACGCCATGTTCACGACGGCCTCGGAGGATCGTGAATACGCCATCAAGCCCATGAATTGCCCCTGCCATGTGCAGATCTTCAATCACGGCTTGCGCAGCTACCGCGAATTACCCTTGCGCATGGCGGAATTCGGCTCCTGCCATCGCAATGAACCGTCCGGTGCCCTGCATGGCTTGATGCGAGTGCGCCACTTCGTGCAGGACGACGCCCATATCTTCTGCACCGAGGATCAGATCCAGGATGAGGTTGCGGCCTTCATCGGCCTGGTGTTCCAGGTCTATGGCGCGTTTGGCTTCGAGGACATCACCATCGCGCTGTCCACTCGCCCCGAGTCGCGCGTGGGAAGCGATGCGCAGTGGGATCGAGCCGAGCTGGCCCTGGCCAATGCCTTGTCGGCCAAGGGCTTGAACTACCGCCTGCAGCCGGGCGAGGGGGCCTTCTACGGTCCCAAGATCGAGTTTGCGCTCAAGGACTGCCTGGGGCGCGTCTGGCAGCTCGGGACGATACAGCTTGATTTTTCCATGCCTGAACGGCTGGGCGCGGAATATGTCGCCGAGGACAATGCGCGCCGGACCCCGGTCATGCTGCATCGCGCAATCCTGGGATCGCTGGAGCGCTTCATTGGTATTTTGATCGAGCATCATGCCGGGGCGCTGCCTGTCTGGCTGGCGCCGGTGCAGGCGGTGGTCATGAATATCACTGACCGGACCGAGGCCTATGCGGCCGAAGTCGTGCAAATCCTGTCAAATCAGGGCGTTCGCGTCACGGCCGACTTGAGGAATGAGAAGATCGGCTTTAAAATCCGCGAGCACACCTTACAGAAGGTCCCGTATCTGTTGGTGGTCGGAGATCGGGAAATGGAATCAAACACCGTCGCCGTACGGACCCGTGCCGGGGAAGACTTGGGGGTGATGACGCTGTCCGCGTTTACCGGACACGTTCCCGCCGGCCCTGGGTCTGTGGCGTCGCATGAGGAGGACTGAGGTATAGCTGCGGAAAAATTAGCTCGGCGCAATGATGAAATTGCAGCGCCGCGGGTTCGTGTCATTGACGCGGCCGGAGAACAGATCGGGATCTTGTTTCGGCGTGAAGCGATCCAGCTTGCGCAGGACAGTGGTCTGGATCTGGTGGAGGTTTCGCCGAACGCGGAGCCCCCCGTATGCCGGATCATGGATTACGGTAAGTTCTCATTCGAAAAGAACAAATCCCAGCAGGCAGCCAAGCGCAAGCAGAAGCTGACTCAGATCAAGGAGATCAAGTTTCGTCCGGGAACGGACGACGGGGACTACCAGGTCAAGCTACGCAACCTGATCCGGTTCCTGAACGATGGCGATAAAGCCAAAATAACCCTGCGTTTTCGGGGTCGTGAAATGCAGCACCAGGAATTGGGTCGGGAATTGCTCGACCGGCTCCGCGCCGACTTGGCCGAACACGCCATTGTCGAGCAGGATCCACGGTTGGAAGGCCGTCTCATGGTGATGATGCTGGCCCCGAAAAAGAAATAACGCAGACTGCGCCATGGCGCATGACCAATCGCGGAGTGCATTATGCCCAAGCTCAAGACCAACCGCGGCGCGGCCAAGCGATTTGCCCGCACCGGTGGGGGCGGCTTCAAACGAGGCCAAGCCTACAAGAACCATATCCTCACCAAGAAGTCTCGCAAGCGTAAGCGCGACTTGCGTTCGCATGTCCAGGTGACAGCGTCGGACGTCGGTGCGTTGAATCGTTTGTTGCCTTACAGTTGATTTGGAGAGGATGTTGAAATGCCCAGAGTAAAACGGGGTGTCACGGCCAGCGCCCGGCACCGCAAGGTACTGAACAAGGCCAAGGGTTACTACGGCGCTCGCAGCCGGATCTATCGTGTTGCCAAGCAGGCCGTCATCAAGGCTGGCCAATATGCCTACCGCGACCGGCGGGTGCGCAAGCGGGATTTCCGCGGCCTGTGGATTGTGCGGATCAATGCCGCCGCACGGGAATGCGGACTCTCCTATAGCCGTCTGATTCATGGTCTGCATACCGCCGGAATTGAGGTCGACCGCAAGGTGCTGGCCGATCTGGCGGTCCATGACAAGCCGGGGTTTGCCAAATTGGCCGAGCAGGCCAAGGCCAATCTGGCGTCCTGACCCCGGTGGGTCCGCGGACCTGCCTGTCCAAGGGCGAGGGGGAAAGCAGCCTGGCGCTTTCCCCCTTGTCGTTCCTGATCCTCCCGATGCGATGAGGTGTCTGTGGGCGAGTTGAACGCCGTAGTGAACACTGCTCTGGCGGATGTGCGGAATGCGCGCGATTTGGCCGAGCTGGAGCAGGTCCGGGTGCGTCTGTTGGGGCGCAAGGGCGAGCTGACGGCCCAGCTCAAGGCCTTGGGCAATCTGCCGGCCGAGGCGCGTGCGGCCGCGGGCCAGGACATCAACGCGGCCAAGGATTGCTTCCAGGCGGCTTATCGGGATCGTCGGGAAGCATTGGAACAGGAAGCCCTGGCACACCGCTTGGCGGCCGAGCGGGTCGATGTCACCTTGCCCGGCGTCGGCATCGCGCGCGGGGGGCTGCATCCGATCAGCCGGACGCTTGATCGCATTGAATTGCTGTTTCGGTCCATGGGTTTCAGCGTGGCCGAGGGGCCCGAGATCGAGACCGA
>WOZT01000257.1 GCA_011620145.1 Gammaproteobacteria bacterium
GTGAAATTCCCCAGCGACTTGGCCATTTTCTCCTCGCCCACCTGGACGAAGCCCACATGCATCCAGGTCTCCACGAAAGGCTCGCCGGTCGCAGCCTCGCTCTGGGCAATCTCGTTCTCATGATGGGGAAACTGGAGATCCATGCCGCCACCGTGGAGATCGAAATGCGCCCCCAGGCAATGAGTGGCCATGGCAGAACATTCGATGTGCCAGCCCGGACGCCCTGGCCCCCAGGGCGAGTCCCACGCCGGCTCATCGGGCTTGGCCTGTTTCCACAGGACGAAATCGAGGGGATCGGCCTTGCCGGCATCCACTTCCACCCGCGCCCCAGCCAGCAGGTCTTCCGGTCGCCGACCGGACAGCTTGCCATAGCCGTCAAAGCGGCTCACGTCATAGAACACGTCCCCGGTGCTGCCGACATAGGCGTAACCCTTGTCCACCAAGGTGGCAATCATCGCCACGATGTCGTCGATATGGGCGGTGGCCCGGGGTTGCAGATCGGGGGGCATGACACCCAGGGCGGCGGCGTCCTCCTCCATGGCCTGGATGAAGCGTTCGGTGAGCGCCCCGATGGGTTCCCCATTCTCGGCGGCGCGGCGGATGATCTTGTCGTCGATGTCGGTGATGTTGCGCACATAGGTCAGGGCATAACCCAGATGGCGCAGATAGCGGGCCACCACATCGAAGGCCACCAGCACGCGGGCATGGCCCAGGTGGCAGTAGTCATAGACCGTCATGCCGCAGACATACATGCCCACCCGACCGGGGTGCAGCGGCTGGAAGGGGATCTTGGTGCCGGTCAGGCTGTTGTGAATGCTCAGGGCGTTCATCACGGTTCCTTATTGTTGTACAGCAGGGGCGCGGCAGATCGCTTCAGCCGCCTGGAGCCTGCATCGCACCCTTTCGGGCGACATCAGCGCCAACAGATCGCGCAACTCCGGGCCATGTTCCCGGCCCGTGAGCGCCAGGCGCAGAGGGATGAACAAGGCCTTGCCGCTGCGGCCTGATCGTTCCCGGATGGCGCGGGTCCAGGCGGTGGCATCCCCCTCATGCGCCTCGAACAGTTCAGCCGCCAGATGAAAGAAATCCGCCCCCGCCGCCTGCAGCGCATCCGGCGGCAGGTCATCCGGCGGACGGTCCGTAAACAGGCAGTCCACCCACCTCTGGCCCTCTGCGGGAAAGGCCACGTTGGGCGCCACGGCGCGGGCAAAATCGACCTTAAGATGCTCGGGAATGCGCTTGGCCCCCTCCCCAACAAACGCCACGAAAGCCTCACCGTCCAAGGCAGCCACCGCCAGTTTCTGGTAGTAGCCCAATTGAACCGGGTCGAAGCGGGCCGGCGCCCGGCCGATGGCAGCCAGATCGAAGCCGGCCGCCAGCGCCTCCAGGGACAGCAGACCCGGCGTGTCCAGATGATGCCCGAGGCGGGCGAGGTAATTGACCAGCGCCAGCGGAAGATAACCCGCCGCCCGCAACTGGGCCAGACTCTGGCTGCCGTTGCGCTTGGACAGCGGCGCGCCGTCAGCGCCGGTAATCAGAGGCAGGTGGCCATAGCGGGGAATGGCGAGTTGCAATGCCTCCAACAGCAGGATCTGGCGCGGGGTGTTGCTGAGATGGTCTTCGCCACGCAACACATGGGTGATGCCCATTTCGGCATCATCCACGGCATTGCTGAAGAAAAACGCCGGCGTGCCATCGGTGCGCCGAATGACGAAATCCCCGATGCTTGCCGTCTCAAAGCGCTGGGGCCCACGAATCAGATCCTCGAACGCCACGGTCGCCGCTGTCGGGACGCGAAACCGCAGCGCCGCAGGCTCGCCTTGCTCCAGACGTCGGGACGCCTCCTGCGGCGACAAACGGGCGCAGCGACCGTCATAGCGCGGTGGTTGACCGGCCGCGACTTGTTGCTGGCGGCTCTGTGTCAAGGCCTCGGGGGTGCAAAAACAAGGGTAGAGCTGCCCAGCGCGCTGCAGGTGCCCGAAGTGGATCGCATAAATGTCCTGACGCCGGGACTGGTAGAACGGGCCCTCATCCCAGTGCAACCCCAGCCAGGCGAGGTCCTCAAGCAGCGCCTGCGCATGCACGACCTCGCTGCGCGCCGCATCGGTGTCCTCTACCCGCAGCACGAAATGCCCGCCCGCGTGACGCGCCAGCAGGGCGCTGAACAGGGCCGTCCGGGCATTGCCCAGGTGCATCTGTCCGGTTGGGCTGGGGGCAAAGCGGGTCTTGAGCACGCGAACAGGCTCCACAAACGGGGTAAGGGGGCCAATGATACCAGCCAAATCGCAGCATCCGGACCCAGCCGGCTTGGCCCCCACCGGATGGCGCCGTATGATGGCGGCCGGTCCATTGGGAGTTCTTAAGCCATGCGGAGATTGGGAATGTTGTCGATGATGCTGATGTTACTGGCCCAGCCGGCCGCAGCCGAACCGGGCCCGGGCAGTGCGCCCGCCCCGCGGGTGCGCCTGGAAACCACGATGGGCACCATCGACGTGGTGCTCTACCCCGATCGCGCGCCCGAGACGGTGAAGAATTTTCTCGCCTATGTGGATGCCGGCTCCTACGACGGCACGGTGTTTCACCGCGTGATCCCCGGCTTCATGATCCAGGGCGGCGGCATGGACGCGAAGATGAATCAGCGTCCCACCCAGGCGCCCATCCCCAACGAAGCACGCGCCGACACGCCCAATCGTACCGGCACCCTGGCGATGGCGCGCACCAACGCGCCCCACTCGGCCACGGCCCAGTTCTTCATCAACCTGACCGACAACGGCTTCCTGAACCACACCGCGCCGACCCCCCAGGGCTTCGGCTATGCCGTGTTTGGTGAAGTCGTCTCGGGCATGGACGTGGTGAACCAGATTGCCCAGGTTCCGACCGGCTCCAGCGGCCCGCATCAGGACGTCCCCAAGACGCCGGTCCTCATTGAATCGGCGAAGCGCATCACGCCCTGACGCCGTGCCCGCCACGCTGCTGTTTTCGGATATTCACCTCAGCCCCGCCCGGCCGGCGATCCAGGACACCCTGATCGACCTCTTGGCGGGGCCGGCCCGACAGGCGGCCGCAGTCTATATCCTGGGCGACCTGTTCGAGTACTGGGTGGGCGATGATGCCGCGCCCACCGAGTTCGAACCGGTGCTGGAGGCGCTCAAGGCCTTGTCAGGTAGCGGGGTGCCCGTGTTTTTCCAGCGCGGCAACCGGGATTTCCTCATCGGCGCCGGATTTGCCCGCCGCACTGGCGTGACCCTGCTCAACGATCCCACCGTGATCGATCTGCATGGTCATCGGGTGGTGCTCACCCATGGCGATCTGTTGTGCACGGCCGATGTGGGTTACCAGCGCTACCGGCGGGTGGTGCGCAACCGGGTCCTGCAGCAGCTATTCCTCGCGCTCCCCCTGCACCGCCGGCGCCAACTCGCGGCGCGCCTGCGCGAGCGCACGCAGGCGGCGGTGCGCCGCAAGGCGGCGACTGCGATGGATGTCGATGCGGCCGCTGCGCAGGCACTGCTTCGTCGCTTTGGGGCGCAGTGGCTGATTCATGGCCATACGCATCGCCCCGCCATCCACCGTCTGGACGGCACCGATACCGGGCGCCTGCGCATCGACCTCGGGGATTGGTATCGGGAGGGTCGTGGTCTGTGGGTCGATGCCCAGGATCTCCGTCCCTTCACCCTCGCCTTA
>WOZT01000052.1 GCA_011620145.1 Gammaproteobacteria bacterium
TAGACCGCATCGAAATAGGCATTCTGCAGTCGTTCGGTGATCGGCCCACGGTGACCCACGCCGATGGTGCGCCCGTCCAGCTCGCGGATCGGCGTCACCTCGGCGGCCGTGCCGGTGAAGAAGGCCTCATCGGCGATGTAGACCTCATCGCGGGTGATGCGCTTTTCCTTGACCGTCAGGCCCATTTCCCCCGCCAGGGTGATGATGGTGCGACGGGTGATGCCGTCCAGGGCCGCCGTGAGTTCGGGGGTGTACAGCACCCCGTCGCGGACGATGAACACGTTCTCGCCCGAGCCCTCGGCCACGAATCCCTCCCGATCCAGCAACAGCGCTTCCTGGGCGCCCGCGGCCAGTGCTTCCTGCAGAGCCAGCATGGAATTCATGTAGTTGCCGTTGGCCTTGGCCTTGCACATGGTGATGTTGACGTGGTGGCGGCTGAAGGAGGACGTCTTGACCACCAGGCCCCGCTCCAGGGTTTCCGCTCCCAGGTAGCTGGGCCAGTGCCACGCCGCCACCATCACATGCACCTGCAGGTTGTCGGCCCGCAACCCCATGCCTTCGGCGCCGAGAAACGCCATGGGTCGGATGTAGGCTTCCGACAGGTCGTTTTCGCGGATCACCGCATGATGTGCGGCGGCCAGGGTCTGGGTGTCGATGGGCAAGCGCATGTTGAGGATGTGGGCGGACTGGAAAAACCGCCTGTTGTGCTCACCCAGGCGAAAGATGGCCGTGCCGCGCGTGGTCTTGTAGGCGCGCACGCCCTCGAAAACACCCATGCCGTAATGCAGGGTGTGGGTCAGCACATGAACCTTGGCCTCGCGCCAGGGCACCAGCGCGCCGTCCAGCCAGATCACCCCGTCCCGGTCCGCCATCAACTGTGTTGCCATAGGTGCCATCCCGTCCATTTTCCCGCGTTGAATGTTCAGGGTTGCCGCGTTTATGCGGACCCTTCCAGCAATTGCTCCCATACAGCCCGCACCGTGGCGCGCTCCGACGCCAGCTCCGTCTCACCGACCACCGACGGCACCTGTTGCAGGCTTAAAACATGTGCACGCTGGCGCAGGACCCGATAGGCCATGGAAAGATCCGTTGCCGCGTCGGTGGGGAGCAGGCCCAGCGATCCCAGCGTGTCCAGCAGGCGGATATTGTCGGTCCAGCGCAGCAGGGCGGGGTAGGCATGGGCATGATGTAAAACGAGGTATTGCACCATAAATTCAATATCGGCGATACCGCCCGCGCTCTGCTTGAGGTCCCACTCTCCCGGCCTGGATTTGTCGAGCGCCTCGCGCATGCGCTCGCGCATTTGCCGGACTTCGCTGCGCAGGGCGGCAGGATCGCGTGCCCGACCCAGCACTTCGCGGCGAATGGTCTCGAAACGGCGCGCCAGGCTGGGCGGTCCGGCCACCACCCGCGCCCGCACCAGGGCCTGGTGTTCCCAGGTCCAGGCATGGTGATGCTGATAATCGGCGAATCCTTCCAGGCCGCTCACCAGCAAACCCGAGCCACCGCTGGGTCGCAATCGGGTGTCCACCTCGTAAAGTCGGCCCGCACCGGTGGGAGCGGTGAGCCAATGCACCATGCGCTGGGCGAGACGGGCGAAGAAGCTCGGGTTGTCGAGGACGCGCGGACCGTCGGTCTGGCCGTCCGCATCGCTGCCTTCATGCAGGAACACCAGATCCAGGTCGGAGCCGTAGCCCAGCTCGATGCCGCCCAGCTTGCCGTAGGCCACCACCGCGAACTGCACCAGGCGGCGGTCCTGCGCCGAACGTCGCGGCCGGCCATGGCGCGCGACCATCTCGTCCCAGGCCAGCAACAGCACCTGACGCAGAATGACCTCAGCCAATTCGGTCAGCCTGTCGCTCACCTGCATCAGCGGCAGATGGCCGGCCAGATCGGCGGCGGCAATGCGCAGCAGGTTGATCTGCTGCACATGCCGCAGCGCATCCATGCGCCGCTCCAGATCCTCGGCCTCCGCCATGCGTCGCACCAACTCGCGGGCCACCCCCAGGGTGTCCGGCGGCGCATACAGGCTGCGGGCATCCAGCAGCTCATCAAGCAACATGGGATGGCGCGTCAGGTACTCGGCGAGCCAGGGGCTGGCCGCGCACAGCCGCACCAGTTGCGACAGCGCGGTGGGATTATCGCCCAGCAAGGCCAGATAGGTGCTGCGACGGGCAATCACCTCCACCAGCCGCAAGACGCGCGGCAAGGTCGTCTCCGGCTGCGGCCCCCGGCCCACGGCGCCGATCAACAGCGGCATCAGCCGGTCCAGCCGCGAGCGGCCGACCTCGCTCAAGGCGCGCACCGCCGGCCCGTCCCGCAATGCCCGCAGCCGTTCGGCCAGCCCCGCGGGTTCGGCGAACCCCGTCTGGGCCAACGGGACGCAGGCCTCCGCGTCGTTCAGCTCGCCCTGCCACAGCGCGTCCAAGGGCGAAGCGGCGGCCGCCGGGCTCTGGGGCGTGGCGAAGACTTCGTCGAACTCATCCGCCACCCACTGGCGCTGCCGCGCCAATTCCCGCTGCAAATGCGCCCAGTCGGGCACGCCCATGCCGTAGGCGATGCGGGCACGCTCCACCGGATCGGCGGGCAGATCGTGGGTTTGGGCATCGCGCACCTGCTGCAGCCGGTTCTCCACCCGTCGCAGGTGGCGATAGGCCGCTGTCAGCCGGGTCACGGTATGGGACGCCAGGATCCCGCGCGTGCCCAGCCGCTCCAGGACCGTGAGCAGGTGGCGCTCACGCAAGGCGGCTTCCTGACCGCCCCGGATGAGCTGGAATGCCTGCGTGATGAACTCGATCTCGCGGATGCCGCCCGCGCCCAGCTTGATGTTGTCGGCAAGCCCCTTGCGGCTGACTTCAGCGGCGATCAGGGCCTTCATCGCGCGCAAGGATTCGAAAGCGCCGAAATCCAGGTAACGCCGGTAGACGAAGGGCCGCAGGGTCGCCATCAGGGCGGTCACATCGGCGGGCCGCCCCGTCAAGGGCCGCGCCTTGATCAGGGCGTAGCGCTCCCATTCCCGGCCGTGTTGCTGGTAATAGAGTTCCAGGGCGCTGGCGGACAGCACCAAAGGGCCGCTCTGGCCGAACGGCCGCAGCCGGGTATCAACGCGGTAGGTAAAGCCGTCGGCGGTGGTCTCGGCCAGCAGCTTGACCAGTTGCTGCGCCATGCGCGTGAAGTAGTCCCCGATCTCCAGGGGCCTGGGTCCCTGAGTCGTGCCGGCTTCGGGATAGACGAAGATCAGGTCGATGTCGGAGGAGAAATTCAGTTCCCGGCCGCCCAGCTTGCCCATGGCCAGCACCATCAGCTCCTGGGGCTGTCCCGTCGCATCCAGCGGTTGCCCCCATTGCGCCCGCAAGCGGCCATCGAGCCAGGCCACGGCCCCGGCAACACAGGCATCGGCCACATCCGACAGACCCGCGAGCACCGTCTCGATCGGGTCCAGGTCATTGATGTCGCGGTAGGCCCAATGCAGCGTCTGGCGCTGGCGAAAGCGCCGCAGTACGGTCATGGCCTGGGCGGGATCGGCGCATTCCGCCAAGGCTTGGTCGAGCGACTGCCGCAACGCCTGGGCCGTCGCGGGCCGGCTTGCCGGGTGCAAATCGGCCAGCCAGTCCGGATGGCGCAGGCACAATTCGGCCGCGAAGGGGCTGCATGCCCATA
>WOZT01000098.1:0-9733 GCA_011620145.1 Gammaproteobacteria bacterium
TCTGCTTCGCCGCCTCCGCAGCAGCCTTCTGTTGGGCTTCAGCCTTGGCGGCGGCATCCGCCTTGGCCTTGCTGTCGGCAACTGCCTTCTGCTTCGCTGCCTCGGCCGCTGCCTTCTTCTGCGCTTCTGCCCTGGCCGCCGCATCGGCCTGCGCCTTGCTGTCAGCGACTGCCTTCTGTTTGGCCGCATCAGCCTGCGCCTTGGCCTCCAGCTCGGCCTTGCGCTTGGCGGCTTCAGCGGCTTTGGCGTCTTCCTGGGCTTTCTGTTTTGCCGCCTCGGCAGCAGCCTTGGCTGCCGCCGCCGCCTGCTCACGCGCCTCGGCTTGTGCCTGTTTTTCCTGTGCCTCGCGGAGGCGCTCGGCTTCCTGGCGGCGCTGTTCGGCGAGCTGGGCCTCGCGGCGGCTCTGCTGCTGGCGATTGACCTCGCGCATGTCGACCAGATTCGCCTGGATGATGGTGCCGCCGGAAGGTTGCACAGGACGGGATCGCGGCAACAGTGTGGCCACGGCCAGGATCACCACCAAAAGCACATGCAAGCCGATCGAAAACCCCAGATAGCGCGCTTTCGTGGACTTGGCCGCCGGCTCACGCGGCGTTTCCTGCTCTTCCATCAGCGCCGCCGACGGTCAGACTCAGCCGGCGGATCGGTCATCAGGCCCACATTCGGAGCACCCGCTTGCTGCAACAGCACCATGGCCTGAACCACGCGCCCATAGTCGACGGAATGATCACCCTGCACCAAGACGGGATTGTCCTTGCGCTCGGCCAGAACCGCCCCCACCTTCGACAGGACCGTCTCTTCATCCACCACTGTATCCCCGCCGTCAACCAGGTTGAGAAACATCTGGCCCTTGGCGTCAACACTGAGAATCACCGGTTTTTTGTCTTCGAGATCTTCCAGGGTCAAAGGCTTGGCATCTGCCTTGGGTAGATCCACCTGCACGCCCCGCGACAGCAAGGGCGTGGTCGCCATGAAAATGATCAGCAGCACCAGCATGACGTCGATGTAGGGCACGACGTTCATTTCGGCAATCATGCCGCGCTTGCCAGTTACTTGAGCCATGGCGGGACTTCCTGTGGCAAAGGTTCAGGGGGCATCGCCACCGACGATCTTGCGGCTGCCTTCGCTGGGAGTGGACAGATTGCGCTGCAGGATGTTGGCAAACTCGTCGCGAAAACCATCCATCTGGCTGATCAGACTGCCGATCTGCGAGGCGTAGCGGTTATAGGCCACGACCGCAGGAATGGCCGCGAACAGGCCCATGGCCGTGGCAATGAGGGCTTCGGAAATCCCGGGTGCCACCATGCTCAAGGTGGCCTGCTGCACCTTGGCCAGACCCTGGAAGGAATGCATGATGCCCCACACGGTGCCGAACAGACCCACGTAGGGCGTGACTGAACCGATGGTGGCCATCATCGGCAGATGCTCTTCCAGCCGCTCGGTTTCCCGCAACTGGGCGGCACGCATGGCCCGGGTGGCCGCTTCCACGCATTCCTCGGCGCTGGGATTGGGCTGCTGGCGCAAGCGCACATATTCCCCAAAACCGGCCACGAAGAGGCTGGCCAGACCCTCCCGCACCCGCTCCCGGCTGGTTTGGCGAAACAGCTCCCCCAGTTCCATGCCCGACCAGAAACGGTCCTCGAAACTGCGGCTGAGCTGCCGGGCGTTGGCCAACTGCGCCCGCTTCTGGAAGATGACATACCAGGAGAAAATGGAAGCGGCCAACAGCAGGGTCATGATGGCCTGTACCAGCACGCTGGCATGCAGGATCAAGGCAACAATCGACATCTCAGGGCTCGTGGAGTCCATCGGACAATTCCTCAGTCAGAAAACGGGGCAGACGGACGGGCTTCAATTCGGGCGCACGGGCACAGACCACGGTGACCTCGGCGCGGCAATGGATCACGCCGGCAAGGTTGCGCACTTCCTGACGCAGCGGCATCCGGACCCCGCTGGGAGGCAGCGGCAGAACCGTCACCTGCAACTGCTGGTTGAAGCGGGCCGGTCGCAGGTAATCCACTGCGATGCGGCTGACCAGGAACAACAGGCCCGTTTCAGCCAGCAGTTGATCCTGTTCCACCCCCAGGCTGCGCAGCCATTCGGTTCGCGCCCGCTCCAGCAGGTTCAGATAGCGGGCGTGATAGACCACCCCGCCCGCATCGGTATCTTCGTAATACACCCGAACGGGCCAGGAAAACTCGCGCAATCTACCGCTCCGCCCACCACGGGGGCCGAACCACGCTGACAGACGCGGTTAATATAAACAGAATCGTGCTCAATGTCATGATGCCCCCTGCCGGATCAAGGGCTAATTAAGGGCTAACTGACCCGGGCGGGGTCAGCGATAAAAAAAGCCCCCAATAACGGGGGCTAATAAGGGGGGAGTCTGAACACCCGTTCCGGGCGTTTTTCGGCGTCCGGAACGGTAAAACATGATGATCCGCTGACCTTGATGCAGCCGATCATCACGGGTTCATACTCAAATACCGCGCCATAAATAATTTAACCTATAAATTCATGTTCTTAAGAAATAAATATTGGATCATCAGGACAATACCATGCGTCTCCAGCGCGGAATCGTCTTCAAATAGAGACAGCAAAAAAGGAAAAATCAGTCCATCCTGATGAATTCACAAGAAAACCTGCTGTCTCAAAACGGCGACAGCAGATCAATCCTTGTACTGCATTGGGTCCAGCGCGTGGCGGTGCAGCAACTTGTAGAACTCTGTCCGATTACGACCGGCCAGTCGTGCGGCCTGGGTGACGTTGCCCCGTGTCATCTGCAGTAAGCCGACCAAATATTCCAATTCGAACTGGCGCCGGGCGTCGGCGAAGGGAACGATGTCATCGATCCGATCCTTGATGGCGTCCTGCAGCAGACCCGCCTGAATCTGTGGTCCCGGACTCAGGGCCACGGCCTGCTCCACCACGTTGTAGAGCTGACGGACGTTGCCGGTCCAGTCCGCTGACATCAAGGACTCAATGGCCTCACGGGAAAACCCATTGATCGCCTTCTGATAACGCCGCGCGAGCAGATCCCGGAAGTATTCCGCCAGCAAGGGAATATCATCGCGGCGTTGGTTGAGGGATGGCAGGGAAAGCGTGACGACGTTGAGACGGTAGTAGAGATCTTCACGGAAGCGGCCAGCTCTCATCTCCTCGTCCAGCGTACGATGAGTTGCCGACACGATGCGAACATTCACCGGAATCAGGCGCGGCGCGCCGACTGGCCGCACTTCGCGTTCCTGCAGAACACGCAACAGCTTGACCTGGAGCGGCAGGGGCATATCCCCGATTTCATCCAGAAACAGCGTCCCCCCGTTAGCGGAGACAAACAGCCCCTGGTGATCCTGAACCGCCCCGGTGAAAGCGCCCCGGCGGTGACCGAACAGTTCTGATTCCAGCAGGTTTTCCGGAATGGCGCCGCAGTTCACCGCGATGAAAGGCCCCGCCGCGCGCGGACTGGCCCGATGGATGGCTTTGGCCAGCAATTCCTTGCCAGTACCGCTCTCCCCCTCGATGAATACACTGGCATCGCCACCGGCCACGCGATAGGCACGGGCCAGCAAATCTTCCATGGCGGCATTGCGGGTGATGATTCCGGCACGCCATTGCCGATCGTCGCTTGGGCCCGACAAAGTCGCATTCGTCTGGGATTGATCCATGGCCTGCCGGATCTGATCCAGCAATTCCCGGCTCTCAAAAGGTTTGGTCAGATAGCTGTACACCCCCCTCTTGGTCGCCTGGACCGCATCCGGGATGGTGCCATGAGCAGTAAGAATGATGACCGGAAGGAAGGGATGACGGCGATGGACCTGCTCGAACAAGGCCAGCCCGTCCATGCCGCCCATGCGCAAATCAGTGATCAACAGATCCGGACGGAAGCCTGACAGGCGGACGAGCGCTGTTTCTCCGCTGTCAACCGGCAGCACCTCAAATCCGGCCGCCTCCAGACGCAGGGAAAGCAAACGCAACAGCCCCAGGTCGTCGTCAACAAGCAGGATGCGGGCAGGGTTGGACATGGGGATTTGGAATGCCTCTTTTGCTACGAAAAAGCGAATGGCGCTGGATCAATCCGGTAATCAGCGCTGCAATGAACGCTCGATTTCCTTCAGGGCCTGAATTTGACGCCGCAGTTCGGTCAATTCCTGAACCGAGTCACGCTCGCGGGCCGCCTGTTGAGCGACCAGGGCAGCCTGTTTAAGCAATAAGGGGGCCAGAACACTCACATCCGAGCCGGCCCAGCCAGGTTTGTCCTCGCAACCGTCCAGCAAGCCGCGACTTTCCGACAGCCCGGGATCTGCCGCCAGATCGGGACGGGTCAGCAGCATCAGAATTTCCACAGCGCCTTCTCCGCATTCGTAAGTCGCCAACTCCTTGCGCCGCTGCCGATAATACTGGCGTGCCTCGCGAGTCGGTATTGCAACCAGTTGCGCATAGCGCTCCACCCAACTGCGCATCGAAGGTTGCGCCCCGCCGACCAATACCGGAACCACCACCGGGCGCGCATAATTGTCGTGGGACACGGCGGCGCAACCCGTCAGCAAACAGGTAGCCGCCAAGCATGCAAGGACTCGCATCATCCCACGCTCCCGCCCGGGATGCGCAATCGCATCCAGGCGCCGCGCCCGATGGATGGGCGCACTTCAATTTCCCCGCCATGAGCCCGGGCATATTCCCGCGCGATGGCCAACCCGATCCCTGATCCCTTGACCACGCTGCCCCCTGCAATCTCTGCCTTGCCCTGAAAAAAAGCCTCGAAGATACGCTCCTGTTCTTCTTCGGGAATCCCGGGCCCTTCATCCCGCACATCGATCCAGATCTCCGCCCCCTGCTGCACGCAGTCCACCCATAGCACCCCACCGCGGGGCGAAAATTTCACCGCATTGGAGAGTAGGTTGTCGAGGATGATGCGCAGCTTGCCTTCATCCGCCACCAGACGTAACGGCGGCAAATGCGTCTCCAGTCGCAGGCCCTTGCTGAGCAGTGCCGGCTTGTGGTCCTGCAGCAAACCACCCAGCAGCACGGCCAGGTCCAGCGGACGCGGATTCAATGCGGGGCGATGGCTGCGTGCCATGTTGAAGTTCAGCATATCCTCGATCAATTGCTGCAGTTGCAGCGCGTTGCGGGACAGAATTTCCATGATTTCGCGTTGCGAAGCATTCAGGGGGCCGGCAATGTCATCGGACAGCAGTTGCGCGCCTTCGCGGATTGCGGTGAGCGGCGTCTTCAGCTCGTGGGACACCTGCCGCAGGAACTGCGCCTTCTGCTCTTCCAGATCGACCAGGCGCTGCCGCAGCCAATCCAGTCGCTGACCCACCCCCGCCACATCCCGGGGGCCCTGAATGCGGATGGGACGGGTGAACATGCCATCCCCGAGCGCCTCGATGGCTCGGCGCAACTGACGCAACGGACGGCCGATCAGCAGCGTGAACAGGACGGCAGACAACAAGGCTAAGGGCAACTGAATTGCAGCGATCCCGATGATGGTGCGGCGCGCCTGCTCACTTTGATGCTGGATCGACCGCACTTCCTGGTCGATCACGAGTGAACTCTGATCCAAAATCTCCCGGGCCTGGGCCCGCAAGCCATCGAATTCGGCGGCCAAATCCTCCACCGTCGGCAGCATGGCAACGTCCTGAAGGCGGCGGGTGATCGATGTCTCATGATCCCGGAAACTTTCCACCCGGCGTGCAAATTCCGGATATCGAACCAGGGGATGCAGCGCATCCAGGCTGCCCAGCAGATCCTCCCGACTGCGCAGGTAGGACTGCAGAAACACGCTGTCTCCCAGGGCCACGGATTGCAGGGCGCTGCGTTCCATCGCCGTCACCTGCTCCACCAGGGCACGGCCATTCTGGGCCGCCCGCACCGAGTCATAGACAGCCGTACGCCCCTGCGAGAACAAGACCTCCAGATAGCCGACCGCGAACGCAATGGCCAATACCGGCGGGGTGAGCACCACCAGATAACTGATCAGGATCAGGCGGAGAATGGAACGGGGACGGTAACGGATGGCGCGACTCCCGAACAATGCGGATCAGGATGGATCGAACAGGCCGGGGCCATCCTCGCGCCCCCAGTGACGCAAGGCGCGGGGGGTCGCCACCCGCCCGCGGGCGGTACGCTGCAGGAAGCCCTCCTGAATCAGGTAGGGTTCGATCACTTCCTCCAACGTGCCCTTATCCTCCCCCAGCGCCGCCGCCAGGCTTTCCAGGCCCACCGGGCCGCCGTCATAGCGCTCGATCAGGCAGCCCAACAGCTTGCGGTCCAGCACATCCAGCCCATGGGCATCCACCTCCAGCATGTCCAGCGCGGCGCGGGCGATGATGAGGTCCACCGTGCCATCGCCCCGCACCTGGGCGAAGTCACGCACCCGGCGCAGCAGGCGGTTGGCGATGCGGGGGGTGCCGCGGGCGCGGCGGGCGATTTCCGCTGCGCCCTCGTCGGTCACCGGCACCCCTGAAAGGCGAGCCGAACGCAGCACAATCCGGGTCAGGTCCGCGGCCTCGTAATATTCCAGGCGCTGCACAATGCCAAAGCGATCGCGCAGCGGAGACGTCAGCAGGCCCGCCCGTGTGGTAGCCCCCACCAACGTGAAGGGCGGCAGGTCGAGCTTGATGGAACGGGCGGCGGGCCCCTCGCCGATGACGATGTCGAGCTGGTAATCCTCCAGCGCCGGATAGAGGATTTCCTCCACGATCGACGGCAAGCGGTGGATTTCGTCCACAAACAGGACATCCCCCGCCTCCAGGTGGGTAAGCAGGGCGGCGAGATCCCCCGGCCGTTCCAGCACGGGACCCGCGGTCTGGCGCAGGCGGGCGCCCATCTCGTTGGCGATGATGTGGGCCAGCGTGGTCTTGCCCAGCCCCGGCGGCCCGAACAGCAGGACGTGATCCAGCGCCTCCCCGCGCCCGCGCGCCGCCTGGATGAAGATTTCCATCTGGGCGCGCACCGGCGCCTGGCCCACATAGTCGGCCAACTGACGCGGCCGCAAGGCACGGTCCACCGCCTCGTCGCTGCCTTGCGGCGCGGGGGTAACGAGACGATCCCGTTCAATGGGCATGGTGGTTATTGGAAGGCGGAACGCAGCGCCAGGCGCAGCAGGGTTTCACTGTCCTGGATGGCCGGATCGATCTGTTGCAGCAAGTCGCGCGCCTCATTTGGTCGATAGCCCAGTGCGAGCAGGGCCGCGTAGGCCTCCTCGAATGCGCCCCGCGCGGCGATGGCCGCCGGCGCCTCGGCGCTGATCGGCGCCAAGGGCAGGGCGCCCATGCGGTCGCGCAGTTCCATCACCAGTCGATCAGCGGTCTTGCGCCCCACCCCCGGCACCCGGGTCAGCGCCACGGCATCCCCGCGCATCAGGCAATCCTGCAAATGGGCCGCCGGCAGCGCCGACAACAGGCCCAGGGCCAGCTTGGCGCCCACGCCATTGACCCGCAGCAATTCGCGGAACAGGGCGCGTTCGGCGCGGCTGGCAAAGCCGTAGAGCTGCAGGGCGTCCTCACGGGGTACCAAGTGGGTCCACAGCACCACGCCCTGGCCGATCTCGGCGGCGACATCGAGCAAGGGCGTCGGCACCTCGACCTCATAGCCCACCCCGCCCACATCCAGCAGCAGGCAAGGGGGGGTCACTTCCACCAGATCACCGCGCAAGCGCCCGATCATCCCCAGCCTCCCGGCCCGCGCAGCGCGACGGGATGGGTACGGTGGTGGGCATGGCACACGGCGATGGCCAAGGCGTCGGCCGCGTCGGCCGCCAGGCGTCCTTCCAGGCTCAGCAACTGTCGCACCATGTGTTGAACCTGTTCCTTGGTGGCCGCGCCGGTGCCGGTCACGGTTTGTTTCACCAGTCGCGGGGCATATTCGGCCATGGGAAGCGCGGATCGGCCCACGGCGCACAAGGCCACGCCCCGCGCCTGTCCCAGCTTCAGGGCGCTGTCGACATTGCGCATCACGAACACCCGTTCAATACCCACCTCATGGGGGGTCCACTGGTCCATCAACTGCCGCAGCGCCCCATCCAGCTCACACAGGCGGGCGGCCATATCGGGCGCCGCCAGCCGGATGCATCCGCTGTCCCGATAGCGCAGCTTGCCACCCGCCAAGACGTCGATCACCCCGAAGCCGGTCACCCGGGAGCCCGGATCAATGCCCAGGATGCGCAACGGAATGGCGGATGGACTGGCGTTCAGGCCAACAATTCCTCCGGCAGATCGGCGTTGGAATAGACGTTCTGCACATCATCGAGATCTTCCAGCCGATCCAGCAGCTTGAGCAGGCTCTCGGCCGCCTCGCCCTCCACGCGCACGCTGAGGGCGGCGCGCTCGGTCACCTCGGCCGCCGCCGGCTCGAAGCCCGCCGCCCGCATGGCAGACAAAGCGGCTTCAAAGCCCTCTGGCGCGACCAGCACATCCAGCGAATCGTCCTCATTGCGCACGATGTCCTCGGCGCCGGCCTCCAGGGCCGCCTCCATGAGTTGATCATAGTCGGTACCGGGCGCGTAGCTGAGGATGCCGGTGCGCGTGAACAGATAAGCCACCGAACCATCGGCGCCCATATTCCCGCCATGCTTGGTGAAGGCATGACGCACTTCGGCCACCGTGCGGTTGCGGTTGTCGGTCATGCATTCGACCAGAATGGCCACACCGCCCGGCCCGTAGCCCTCGTAGCGCACTTCTTCCAGCGCCGCACCATCCAGCCCCCCGCTGCCGCGCTTGATGGCGCGCTCCACGGTGTCGCGGGTCATGTTGGCCGTGAGCGCCTTGTCCATCGCCAGACGCAACCGGGGATTGCTGGCCGGATCACCGCCGCCGGTACGCGCGGCGATGGTGATTTCCCGGATCAGCTTGGTGAAAAGTTTGCCGCGCCGCGCATCCTGGGCATTCTTGCGATGCTGGATGTTGGCCCACTTGCTATGTCCTGCCATAAAAAACAACCGTTGTGTCTGGAAAAACGCCGGGCGCCCACCGCCCCGGCGCATGAATCAGAACGTGACATTCAGCCCGATCTGGGCGCCTTGCTCGAGATCCTGGTCGCCAGCTTGGTCCAGTTTCACCCGGCTCAGGCGGTAGCCGACGTAGACTCGCGTCTCGTTGAGAACCTCATATTCCAGCCGCGCCGCCGTATCCAGCAGGGACTTGCCGTCGCCAAAGGTCAGCACTTCGGGCGCATAGCTCGCTGTCAGCGCCAAGCGGGCGCGATTCAGCTCCTGGGGTGTGACATACAACTCGCCAGTAAACGCCAGGGCGCTCACGTCCTTGTTGGGGGAATCCAGCGAAGCGCCGTACAGGGTGGCGCCCAAGGCCCCCTCCACGCCGACTGTGTTGCCGCCCGCATCGCCACGCACCTTGAGCCCCAGATGGATCAGGTCGCCTTCATCGCTATTGTGCAGGGCGCCCACATCCGCCCGCAGTATCCCGCCCGCTGCCGGCGCCACATCGCCCTCGTAGGCCAGACGGAAGGCATCGTCGCTCACGGACAGATCGACGGTGTGGGACAAGGCGGCAAATGGCACGCACACTGCGAACACCGCGGCAAGGAACATGGAACGCATAGAGCAATCTCCTGGGGTCTTGAGGCCGATAATGAAAAGGTCGTGTTGATGAGGGAAATGCCGTTTATCATACCCGGATTGCCCGTCCGGCCACACCCGAAGGCACCATGACCGCCCATTCTCCCGATTCCACGCTCCTGCCGCCCGCACCTCCCGCGACGGCCGATGCCATGAAGG
>WOZT01000098.1:9833-18014 GCA_011620145.1 Gammaproteobacteria bacterium
CCCGATTCCACGCTCCTGCCGCCCGCACCTCCCGCGACGGCCGATGCCATGAAGGCGTGCCTGGCCAGCTTCCCCAAACTGGCCCCGCGGGCACTCCAGGCCGGACGCATGACCGAGGAACTGGGCCTGGGCGAGGATGCCGTCCTGGCTGCGATGATCTATCCCTTGATGGAGGCCGATGTGCTGCCACCAAGCTGGAGCACCCCGCCCCATCCCGCCCTGCCCTGGGGCCTGCTCAAGGGCTTGAACCGGCTGCGCATCATGGATGAGCTGGCGCCCAGCCGGGCCACGGCGGATCCGGATGCCCAGCTTGAACGCCTGCGCAAGATGCTGCTGGCCATGGTGGAAGATGCCCGGGTGGTGGTGATCAAGCTCTGCTATCGACTCCATACCCTGGAATCGGCCAAGAACCTGCCGGCGGAAGAACAGCGCCAACTCGCACAACAGACGCTCGATCTGTTCGCGCCACTGGCCAACCGACTGGGGATCTGGCAGATCAAATGGCAGCTGGAAGACTGGTCGCTGCGTTATCTCCACCCCGATGCCTACCACAAGATCGCCCGCTGGCTGGATGAGCGACGCACCGACCGCGAACGCTATATCCAGGAAACCATCCGGGCCATGCAGGAAGATCTGGACAGGCAGCATATCCGGGCCGCAGTCACCGGCCGACCCAAGCACCTCTACAGCATCTGGCGCAAGCTGGAACGCAAGGGCATGAGCTTCAGCGGTCTGTTCGATGCGCGCGCCATCCGCGTGCTGGTGGACGACATCCCCGCCTGCTATGCGGTGCTGGGGCTGATCCATGGCCGCTGGCAGCCGATTCCCGGGCAGTTCGACGACTACATCGCCTCCCCCAAGGAAAACAACTACCAGTCCCTGCACACCGCCGTGATCGGACCCGCCGGCAAGACCCTGGAAGTGCAGATCCGCACCCACCGCATGCACGAACAGGCCGAACTGGGGGTGGCCGCCCACTGGCGTTACAAGGAAGGCGGCGCGGCGGGCGACGCGGGGCTGGAGCGGCGCATCGCCTGGCTGCGCAAGCTGCTGGAAAGCAGCGGCGAGGATGGCAATGCCGAGGATTTCCTGGATCGCTTTCGCGCCGAAATCGGCGAGGAGCGGGTCTATGTCATCACCCCTCGGGGCGACATCCATGACCTGCCCGCCGGGGCCACGCCGCTGGATTTTGCCTATGCGGTGCACACCGATGTGGGCCATCGCTGCCGCGGCGCGCGCATCAACGGCGCCATTGCCCCGCTCACCCGCGCGCTGCAGAACGGCGATCGGGTGGAGATTCTCACCGCCAAGGAACCCAAACCCAGCCGGGACTGGCTGATTTCCCAGCTCGGCTATCTCACTACCAGCCGGGCCCGCGCCAAGGTGCGGCAGTGGTTCAAGCACGAGGATTACAACCAGAATCTGGCCACGGGACGCGACCTGCTGGAGCGGGAGCTGAACCGGCTGGGACTTGGCGATGAGCCATTCGAGGCCCTGGCCGCGCGCTTCAACTATGCCAAGGTCGGCGATTTCCTGGCCGCCATTGGCGCCGGCGACCTCAGCACGGCCCAGATTGCCGGTCGCCTGCAGCCGGTCGTGCCTCGGGAAATCGCGCTCCCCGCCGCCACCGGTCGGGAACTGCCGCCCACGGAACGCAGTGGCATCCATGTCCACGGGGTCGGGCGCATGCTCACCACGCTGGCACGCTGCTGCAGCCCGGTTCCTCCTGAACCCATCATCGGCTATATCACCAAGGGTCGCGGCATCACGGTGCACCGCCAGGATTGCCGCAACGCGCTACGGCTGGAAGCCGCCGCCGCTGGCCGCATGGTGGAGGTGAGCTGGGGCGATACCACAGCCCAGACCTATCCCATCACCATCCGTGTGGAAGCCTATGACCGCCCCGGCCTGCTGCGGGATATCACCGTGCTGCTGGCCAGCCAGCGCATCAACGTCCTGGGGGCCAACACCCACACCGACAAGGAATCGGGGCACGCGGTGATGGACCTGATCCTGGAAATCACCGGCATCGCGCAGCTCAGCGACGTTCTGGGACGGATCAGCCGCTTTCCCAATATCACCAGCGCCCGCCGCCACAACTGACCGGCGCCAGCGCGCGAAACTCAGCGGTTGCGCATGTGGATGGCGCGCTTGTCGACCGCCAGGGCCGCCTCATGCACCGCCTCGGCGAGGGTTGGATGGGCATGGACCGTGCGGGCCAGATCTTCGCTGCTGGCGCCAAAGCTCATGGCCACCACCGCCTCGGCAATCAGCTCCGAGGCGCCGGGGCCGAGGATGTGAACCCCCAGAATCCGGTCGCTGCGGGTATCGGCGAGGATTTTCACCAGACCCTGGCTTTCCCCAACGGCCAGCGCCCGCCCGCTGGCAGCGAAGGGGAAACTGCCCACCCGATAGTCGACCCCGGCGGCCTTGAGCGCGGATTCGCTGCGGCCCACCCAGGCCATTTCGGGATGGGTGTAGAGCACCGAGGGAATCAGGTCGTAATCGACATGCCCCGGCTGGCCCGCAATGCGCTCGGCCACCGCGACCCCTTCCTCCGAACCCTTGTGGGCCAGCATGGGGCCGCGCACCACATCGCCAATGGCGTAGACATTGGGCAGATTGGTCCGGCAATGCTCGTCGATGTCCACATAGCCCTTTTCATCGAGCTGCAGGCGCGCACCAGCCACTGCCAGGCCATCGGTATTGGGGCGCCGGCCCACCGCCACCACCAGCCGGTCCACCTTCAATTCCTGCGTCTGGTTCTCGGCATCCTGATAGGCCACCTGGACCTGGCGGCGGGCCGTCTTGACGCCGGTCACCCGACAGCCGAGGCGGATATCCAGGCCCTGCTGGGCGAAGATCTTCAGCGCCTGGGCCGCCAGATCGTCATCGGCCATGGACAGGAATTCCTGCTGCGCCTCCAGCAGCACCACTTCGGATCCCAGTCGCCGCCAGACACTGCCCAGTTCCAGACCGATCACGCCGGCACCGATGATGCCCAAGCGCTTGGGCACATCGGCGAACGCCAGGGCGCCACTGGAATCGACCACCAGATCCCCATCCAGCGGCGCGGCGCCCAGGCTGACCGGGCGCGAACCGGGCGCCAGGATGATGTGTTGCGCGGTGATCACTTCCTGCTGCTCGGTGCCCCGGGGCGTGAAACCCACCCGACCCGTTTCCAACAGTTGTCCCTTGCCAGTCAGCGCCGTGATCCGGTTGGTCTTGAAGAGCCCGGCGATGCCTTGGGTCAGCGCACCGACGATCCGGGTCTTGCGGGCCTGCATGGCGGCAAGATCCAGTTTGACACCGGTGGTCAGGATGCCGTGTTCGGCGAGGCCCGACTTGATCTGGTGATAGCGCTCGGAGGATTCCAGCAATGCCTTGGAGGGAATGCAGCCCACATTCAGGCAGGTGCCGCCCAAAGACGGCTTGCCCTCCCCGTCAACCCAGTTGTCGATACAGGCGGTCTTCAGTCCCAACTGGGCGCAACGGATCGCCGCCACATAACCGGCAGGCCCGGCGCCGATCACCACCACATCAAATGATTTCGCCATCAGAATCCCGTTCCCTTTTTCATTGGTGTGCCGCAGGCGGCACCGGGCAACGCGCCCCGGTGCCGGACCCGTGTCCGCTCAAACCTGCAGCAACAGCCGCGCGGGATCTTCCAGCAAGTCCTTGACCGCCACCAGAAACTGCACCGCTTCGCGGCCATCGATCAAGCGATGGTCATAGGACAGCGCCAGATACATCATGGGGCGCACCACGATCTGGCCCTCCACCACCACCGGCCGTTCCTGGATCTTGTGCATCCCCAGGATGGCGCTCTGCGGCGGGTTGAGGATGGGAGTCGACAGCAGGGAGCCGAAGACGCCGCCGTTGGTGATGCTGAAGGTTCCACCGGTGAGGTCGTCGATCGTCAGTCCGCCATCGCGGGCCTTCTCCCCGAAGGATTGCACCTGTTTTTCCAGGTCCGCGAAGCCCAGTTGCTCGGTATCACGCACGATGGGCACCACCAGCCCGCGCGGCGAGGCCACCGCGATGCCGATGTCAAAATAGCCGTGGTAGATGATGTCCGTGCCGTCCACCGAGGCATTCACCGCCGGGAAGCGCTTGAGCGCCTCCACGCAGGCCTTGATGAAGAAGGACATATACCCCAGGCGCACGCCATGGGCTTTCTCGAAACTGTCCCGATACTGGCGCCGCAGGCTGTTGACCGCCGACATGTCCACCTCGTTGAAGGTGGTCAGGATGGCCGCCGTCTGCTGGGCCTGCACCAGGCGTTCGGCCACCTTGGCCCGCAAGCGCGTCATGGGCACACGCTGCTCCAGCCGCCCCCGATCACCCGGCTCGACAGCGGGCCCCTTGGCGACCGGCGCTTCCGATGGCGGTGCTGCGGCCGGCGCCACGGTGGGGGCAGCCGTTGGGGTTGCAGCCTTGCCCTGCGCCATGTGATTCAGGACATCTTCCTTGGTCAGCCGGCCATCCCGCCCCGAGGCGTGAATGGCCTGGGGATCCAGGCCATGCTCGACGACCAGTCGACGCACGGCGGGCGCCAGGGGCGCTGCTTCGGAAGCAGCAGCCGGCACGGCGGCAGGCACCTCAGTGGGGGCGGCCTTTGCGACGGGCGCGGGTTCATCCGATTCGCTCGTTGCCGTCGGCGCGCCGGGCGCTGCAGCCTGACCCTCGGTCAGGATGGCCACCACATCACCCGCATGCACCACATCGCCGGCCTTGACCCGGATCTCGGTCAGCACGCCAGAACTCGGCGCCGGCACTTCCAGCACGACCTTGTCGGTTTCCAGATCCAGCAGATTGTCTTCCCGATTCACGGCCTCACCGGCCTCTTTGTGCCAGGCCATGACCGTGGCGTCTTCGACGGATTCCGGCAGTTGGGGGACCTTGACCTCGATGCTCATGATGATTGGCTCTCTCCGGACGGTTAGCGGGGGGCGTTGGATTGGGGTTCGGCTTCGGTCATGCCCAGCGCGGCATCCAGCAGTTGTTTCTGCTGCTGGACATGCAGGTCGTGATAACCCGCCGCCGTGGACGCCGAACCGGCCCGACCGGCGTAGCACAGGGTCTGACTGGGCTTGAGTACCCGGCGAATGCGATGCTCGATGTAATACCAGGCGCCCTGGTTCTTGGGTTCATCCTGGCACCAGACGACCTCGCGCAACTTGGGGTAAGCGCCCAGGGCGGCCTCGAATTCCGCATGGGGAAAGGGATAGAGCTGCTCGATGCGCACGATGGCGGTATCGTCGCCGCCGTGCTCCCGGCGTGCTTCCAGCAAATCGTAATAGACCCGTCCGCTGCACAGGACCAGCCGCCGCACCCGGTTCTTCACCAGGGCATCGACCTCGGGCAGTACCGGCCGGAAGCTGCCCTGGGTCAGTTCATCCAGGGACGACATGGCAATGCGCCGGCGCAACAGGCTCTTGGGGGTCATGACAATGAGCGGCTTGCGATAGGGTCGCATCATTTGCCGGCGCAGCATGTGAAACATCTGGGCGGGGTTCGATGGCACGCACACCTGCATGTTGTGCTCGGCGCACAGTTGCAGATAGCGCTCCAGTCGGGCCGAGGAATGCTCCGGTCCCTGGCCCTCATAACCATGGGGCAGGAACATCGTCAGACCACACAAACGGCGCCACTTGGCCTCCCCCGAGCTGATGAACTGGTCGATCACCACCTGGGCGCCGTTGGCAAAGTCGCCGAATTGGCCTTCCCAGATCACCAGGGTGCGGGGATCGGCAGTGGCGTACCCATACTCGAAGCCCAGTACCGCCTCCTCGGAGAGCAGGGAGTCGATGACCTGGAAGGCCCCGGGATCGCCCAGCTCCCGCAGGGGCACATAGGGCGCGCCGTCCTGTTGGTTGTGGAACACCGCGTGGCGGTGGAAAAAGGTGCCGCGCCCGCTGTCCTGACCGCTCAGGCGCACCCGGTGACCGTCCTCGACCAGCGCGGCATAGGCCAGCAGTTCCGCGAATCCCCAATCCACGGGCAAGGCGCCGGCCGCCATCTTGCGCCGATCATCGACAATGCGTTCCACGCGGGAATGGAGACGAAAATTCTCCGGAAACCGGTTCATCACCTGGGCCAGCTCGCGCACACGTTCCGCCGACAGCGCGGTCTCGACCGGTTGATCCCAGTCCCCCTGGCGGAAGTTGTCCCACTTCACGGTGAACTGGTTGCCGACCATGCCGGCCCATTCGCGGATAACGTTGCGCCCCTCATCCAGGCCCTGGCGATAGGACTCGACCATGGCGCCGGCATCCTGGGCCGCCAGAACACCCGTCTTGCCCAGATGCTCGGCATACAGGGCGCGACAGGTGGGCAGCTGCTTGACATGCTGGTACATCAGGGGCTGGGTGACCGCCGGCTCGTCGGCCTCGTTGTGACCCTGGCGGCGGTAGCACACCAAGTCGATCACCACGTCCTCGTGGAACTCCATGCGATATTCCAGCGCCAGCCGGGTGACGAACAGCACCGCCTCGGGGTCATCCGCATTCACATGGAAAATGGGCGGCTGCACCATCTTGGCCACGTCGGTGCAGTACATCGTCGACCGCGCATCCCGGGGATCGCTGGTGGTGAAACCCACCTGGTTGTTGATCACGATGTGCACCGAGCCCCCCACGCGGTAACCCCGCGTCTGGGACATGTTGAACACCTCCATCACCACGCCCTGGCCGGCGAAGGATGCATCGCCGTGGATCAGCACGGGCAGCACCCGATCCCCCGTGCCGTCCCCCCGGCGATCCTGGCGCGAACGCACCGAGCCCAGCACCACCGGATTGACAATCTCGAGGTGGGACGGATTGAACGCCAGCACCAGATGCACCAGGCGATCGTCCACCCCCACATCGGAGGAAAAGCCCATGTGGTACTTCACATCCCCCGAATACAGCGGATCGGACAGGTCGTGCTTGCCCTCGAATTCCTCGAACAGCTCGCGCGGCGACTTGCCCAGGATATTGACCAGCACATTGAGGCGCCCGCGATGCGCCATGCCGATCACCACCTCGTCCACGCCGCGGCGCCCGGCGTGGCGGATCAGGTCATCAAGCTGGGGAATGAGGGCATCGCCGCCTTCCAGCGAGAAACGCTTCTGCCCCACATAGCGGGTATGCAGGTATTTTTCGATGCCCTCGGCGGCGGTGAGTTGCAACAGCACATGGCGCCGCTCCTCGGTCGACAGCTGCAGGCGGCCCCAACTGCCCTCCAGGCGCTGCTGGATCCAGCGTTTGCGGCGCGTATCCACGATGTGCATGTATTCGGAGCCGATGGTGCCGGTGTACACCGTACGCACCAGATCCAGAATCTGCCGCAGCGGAAGGCGTTCTTCCGCAAACAGCGAGCCGGTATTGAACACCGTGTCCATGTCGCTCTCGCCCAGACCATGGAAGCCCGGATCGAGATCGGGCACCGGCGGGCGTTGCCACAGCCCCAGCGGGTCGAGCCGGGCCACCTCATGCCCCCGCACCCG
This sequence comes from Gammaproteobacteria bacterium, assembly GCA_011620145.1. Classification (GTDB taxonomy): domain Bacteria; phylum Pseudomonadota; class Gammaproteobacteria; order UBA5335; family UBA5335; genus Macondimonas. The sequence goes on from WOZT01000098.1 coordinate 17,323, forward strand.
ATAGGCATTGATGAGTCGCAGAACGGCCGCCTGGCGCTGGGCCGCTGCGGCGCCCAATCCGCCATCCGTTCCGGCACCGGGCGCGCGGACGGTTTCCTTGCGCCGGACATAGTGGGCAAACGAACGCTGGATGGGCCCGTGGGGGACATCCCGGGCTTGACCCGTCGCCTCGGTCAGGCCCTGAAAGTAGGCGCGCCAGCGCGGATCCGTGATGCTGTCGGGGTTCTTGAGGAATTCCTCATAGTAACTCTCGATGAACGCAGCATTGCCGCCGTACAGCGGCGTGCTGCGGTATTTGTCCCGCAAGTCCTGGCTCATGGTGCATCACCCTGGCGTGGGGAGAAGGGAAAGGATTGAATCGGCGTGGCGAGGCTGCCGTGGACACGCAGCCAAAGATCGATCGAGGAGGAGGCTTGAGACGGAAGCGAGGAAAACCAGATCGGCGAATGCGAGGGAGGAGCCATCGGGAAAGGCGGCTGCTCCACCCCATCGGGGATCCGCGGCGCTTTTCGCCAGGCACGCGGCAAGCCCAAGGCGGTTGCCCGGGATTGCGCTAAACCATCGGGGTCCGGCAAGAGGCGCGGCATGGGAATCCCTCATGAACCACCCGATAGCCATCCTGGGGATGGCTGCACAGACTACATGGAAGAGAGGCTGCGCGCGGGCGGTTTTGGTTCCGTCAAACGGGGCTG
>WOZT01000226.1 GCA_011620145.1 Gammaproteobacteria bacterium
GCCGATATGGCCCGCAAGCACCTGCTCATCGTCTTCCATTCCCAGACCGGCAACACCGAGCGCCTGGCTTGCGCCGCGGCGCAGGGTGCCCTGGAAGCAGACGCAGTCGAGGTCCGCTGCCTGTGGGCCAAGGAGGCCGCTACGCGCGACCTGCTATGGGCAGAGGGACTGCTACTCGGCACGCCGGAAAACCTGGGCTATCTGTCCGGCGCATTGAAGGATTTTTTTGATCGCACTTATTATCCGGTGCAAGGTCTCATCCAGACGCTGCCCTATGGCCTGTTCATCAGCGCAGGCAATGATGGTCGTGGCGCGGCCCAGCACATCCAGCGTATCGCGCGTGGCTACCCGTTCCGCCTGGTGCAGGAACCGCTCATCTGTCGCGGGACGCTGACCGAGGCGCATCTGGCGCAAGCCCGGGAAATGGGCGAGGCACTGGCCACGGGCTTGAGTTTGGGCATCTTCTGAGCGGGCTTGCTTTTCAAGCAGCCAGAGCTGCCCTACAATCGAGAATTGACTTCAGGATCGCCTTCTGCGGCAGCAAGGATTGCTGGATGACCGATGAAACCTCCCTGTTCGAACGCGAGCCCGATCAAGTCAGGCGCATTCACGGCGGATTTTTCCATGCCATCCCCCATGCCCGCGAGCTGGGACTGGAAGTGCTGGACATGGGTGCGGGATGGGGGCTGCTCAAGATCCCCTATCGGGCCGACCTCGTTGGCAATCCCCAGACCGGCGTACTGCATGGCGGCGTCCTGACCTCGCTCATCGACAGCGCCTGCGGTCTGGCCGTGTTCTGCCGCCTGCCGCGCATGGAAGCGATCGCCACCCTCGACCTGCGCATCGATTACCTGAAGCCCGCCACCATCGGCGAGGACCTCTTCGCCCGGGCGGAGTGTTATCGGCTCACCCGCCAGATCGCCTTCGTCCGCTCCGTCGCCTACCAGCGCGATCCGCAGCAGCCCGTCGCCACCAGTGTGGCCACCTTCATGCGCAGCAGCGCAAGTTCGGTTCGCGCTCCGCGTCCGCCGGAAAAGGCCTGATCCCCATGGAATTGCAGCAACTGATCCAGACTGCCCGGGAACAGGGTGATTTATCGGGGCTGATGGGCCACATTCCCTACGCGCGGCTGATCGGCATGGACATGCGGCTTGATGAAGCAGGCCAACCGCTGTTCGTGCTCCCCTACCAGAGCAAGAACATCGGCAATACTGCCCTGCCGGCCTTGCATGGCGGGGTCATCGGCGGTTTCCTCGAAAACAGCGCCATTGTCCACCTGATGTGGAACCGCGATGCGGTGGAGATGCCAAAAACCATCGATTTCTCGCTCGATTACCTGCGCTCCGGACGCGCCATCGACTGCTACGCCCGCTGCGAGGTCACGCGTCAGGGCCGGCGCATTGCCCATGTCACCGCCTCGTGCTGGCAACAGGATCCAGCCCAGCCCGTCGCGGTGGCCCGTGTTCATTTCCTGCTGACCTGAAGGGAGAAGACCCCGCTCAGGCCAGCCTCTTGCAATCGCAACACAACCTCCAAGGGAGTATTCACATGTCCGAGATTCGTTATGACGGCAAGACGGTGGTGGTCACCGGCGGCGGCGGCTCGCTGGGCCGGGCCTACTGCCTGCTGTTCGCCTCGCGCGGCGCCAACGTGGTCGTCAACGACCTGGGCGGCAGCTTCAGCGGTGAAGGCGCCAGCAAGTCCGCGGCCGACAAGGTGGTCGACGAAATCGTCGCCATGGGCGCCAAGGCCGTCGCCAGCTATGAGTCGGTTTCGACCCTGGAAGGCGCCGAGAAGACCATGCAGATCGCCAAGGACGCCTTCGGCAGCGTGCACATGCTGATCAACAATGCCGGCATCCTGCGCGATGTGTCCTTCGCCAAGATGAGCGAGGAAGACTGGGACAAGATCATGGAAGTGCATCTGCGCGGCGCCTTCTGCATGACCAAGGCCGCCTGGCCCTTCTTCCGCGAACAGTCCTACGGCCGCGTCATCCTCACCGCCTCGGCTGCCGGCATCTACGGCAACTTCGGCCAGACCAACTACTCGGCCGCCAAGCTGGGCCTCTACGGCATGGGCCAGACCCTCGCCCACGAAGGCAAGAAGTACAACATCAACACCAACGTGATTGCCCCGGTGGCCCGTTCGCGCATGACCGAAACCGTCATGCCGCCACCGCTGCTGGAAAAGCTGCGCCCCGAGGCCGTTGCGCCGCTGGTGGGCTGGCTGTGCGCGGAAGAAAGCAAGGAAAGCGGCTCGCTGTTCGAAGTCGGCGCCGGCCGCTTCTTCAAGCTGGGCTGGATCCGCACCAACGGCTACAAGAGCACGGCCGAAGCCGGCGTGGCCAGCCTGGAGGAATTGCGCGACAACTGGAAGACGGTGACCGACTTCGCCGACGCCAAGATGGTGCGCAATATCCAGGAATCGACCATGGCGTTCATGCGCTAGACTGACCCGGAGAAGGGCGCGGCGAGTGGGCCGCGCCCCGATCCCTGAATGTTTTTTCATCCATCACATCAAAAGACGAGGAGACACCCATGGGACGCAAGGTTTGCGTAATCGGCAACGGCATGACCCAGTTTGCCAAACCGGGCACCAGCCCCGACTATCACATGATGGCCAAGGCGGCCGGCCAGCAGGCGCTGGAAGACGCCGGCATCCCCTACAACCTGGTCGAACAGGCCGTGGTCGGCTATGTCTACGGGGAAAGCACCTCGGGCGAGCGGGCCATGTATGAGCTCGGCCTGACCGGCATCCCGATCTACAACGTCAACAACAACTGTTCCACCGGCTCCACCGCCCTGATGCTGGCCAAGCAGCTGGTGGAAGGCGGCATCGCCGAGTGCGTGATGGCCATGGGCTTCGAGAAGATGGAAAAGGGTGCCCTGGGCGCCAAGTACACCGATCGGCAGAACCCCATGGACAAGCACATGGGCGTGATGTTCAAGGCCCAGAAATTCACCAATGCCCCGCCCACCGCGCAACTTTTCGGCGGCGCCGGGCGCGAGCACCAGGAAAAATATGGCACCTCGAACGAGGCCTTCGCCAAGATCGCCGTGAAGAATCGCCAGCATGCGCTGAACAATCCCCGCTCCATCTTCCACGACCCGCTGACGGTGGAAGAGGTGCTGGAATCGCCCCATTACTACGGACCCATCACCCGCTTGCAGTGCTGCCCGCCCACCTGCGGCGCCGGCGCCGCCATCGTGTGCTCCGAGGAATTCGCCAAGAAGCACGCCAAGAACCAGCCGATCTACATCGTCGGTCAGTCCATGGTCACCGACATGGAGTCCTCGTTCAACGAAAACTCCATGATCAAGGTGGTGGGCTATGACATGTCCAAGAAGGCCGCCCAGGATGTCTACGAGCAGTCCGGCCTGGGACCGCAGGATGTGGATGTCATCGAATTGCACGACTGCTTCACCGCCAATGAGCTGATCACCTACGAGGCCCTGGGCCTGTGCGAGGAAGGCGGCGCCGAGCAGTTGATCAATGAAGGTGACGTCACCTATGGCGGCAAGTGGGTGGTCAATCCCTCGGGCGGTCTGCTCTCCAAGGGCCACCCCCTGGGCGCGACGGGCCTCGCCCAGTGCGCCGAGATGTGCTGGCAGTTGCGTGGCCAGGCGGACAAGCGCCAGGTGGAAGGCGCCAAGGT
>WOZT01000055.1 GCA_011620145.1 Gammaproteobacteria bacterium
CGGTAACGGACTTCCTCGGGGGACATGGCCGGCTCCGTTCAAGACTTGAACGTCAGGCTATCGCGGCACGAGGGAGAAAATCAAGGACCCAGCGATTGCGCATTACATGAGCATTGTTCTGCTTCGGGCGCAAGCCACCTGTATTTGGATGGTGTCTGCCTCGGACATCACGACGCTGTTGGATCGTGAATATCATCGGGCGTTGATCAGGCCAACCAATTGGGTATGCCCAAAAGGAATCTGGCTGGTCGTGGGATTGGCATCGTGATGACGAGACCGTCGTTTATTGGCGAGCATGATCAGAACATGTTTGCCGTTCTTGAAGAACGTAATGATGAATGGCGGCGCACAGGTTCGGGGGCAATGCCCGGGTCTGGGGTGACAAGCTGGTTCAGCTTCAATGCCGCTCTTTCAGTGGTCCAGTTACCGCTTGATTTTTCCATGGATTCAATAGGTGTGCAGCGAGGAAAACAGTTTTCGGAACCAGAGATTCAATTGAAAGAACAGGATCACTTTTCACGGCGATAAAAACCGGATACTCTTGCAGACGGAAATGGCTTTATTTTCTTGACAAGGGGAAGAGTGAATGGAAAAAGTAAGACGCAAACGTGCCAAGTACAGCCCGGAACAACTGGAGTCTGTGGCCGAAAAGCTGCGTAGCATGCCCGCAGTTGAGGAAAAGAAAAAAAGCACCGAGCTGAGCAAGCAGGAAGCGATCAAGGCGCTTTCCAAGGATATCCGTGCCATGCAAAAGCGCGGCTATACCCTGGAAATGATTGCCAATGTGCTGAAAGCGGAAAACATCGTGGTCAGTGTTCCCACGCTGCGGAACTACCTCCAGTTGCGTCGTGGCCGCCCAGCCGGTACCACCACCCCCCGGACTCGGCGGAATGCACCTGAAGACGTGTCGGCCTGAGCCATCTCGGCACCGCGCAGGTCATTTCCCGTCCGAGGGTGTGGCCTGCGCATTCCTCTCATTCATCGGGATAGCAAGCTCCCTGTGGTGAATTGCGTTTTGGTTCATTACGCCTTGATTGAGCGGTGTGTCAGCCGATTTTATCTGCCGGTTGAGGCTTGACCAAAGTCGCAGTGACAATGCGGTTTTTCGGTCCAGGTTCCGGAAACGGCGTAGAATGGACGCGTGGCGTCAAGGCGCTGTGTGTGGGGTAACGCTGAAAAATCGGGCGAGATGCCCGACTTGTCCGTTACGGCGCAGTAGCCGTCCGTCAGTCCCTTGTGAATCACCTCCTTCGCGATGCGCAGGGCGATGGCGGTCTGATTCGATATTTCTCCAGCATTGCGTGCTGGCTTGAATTCTCTCAAAGAGTCCTTGGAGTGAAGCCAAATGGGGCGATGGGTGCGCGTGATGAGGGGAGGTTCGATGGCCTTGCTGGTTGGGCTGGCCTTGGGTTCCTGCGCTGCCAAGCATCCTCCTGCGGCGCCCCCGGCACCCAGTCCAGCGCCCGATGTCCGGGCCCAAGCCGCCTTGGTACCGCCCGCGACCTTTGTCGGTGAGATGCCGTGCAAGGCCTGCGGCGGAATGCGTCGCACGCTGACGCTGTTTGCCGATGGCAGTTACCGCTTGCGCCAACACTATGAATCGACCCACGGCGGTGCCGGAATCGTCCTGCACGAGCTGGGACGCTGGCAACTGGAGGGTCGGCGGCTGACCCTACACAGCGAAAGCGGGCGCACGGGAAGCTTTCAACTGGCGGATTCGACCCGTCTGCTGCAGCTGGGACGGGAAGGTGAGCCGCTCACCGGCAATATGGCCTATACCTTGAGCCGTTCCGCTCAGGTCGATCCAATCGCTGAATCCATGCGTCTGACCGGATTATTCGATCCCAAGACTGGGCGCATGTCGCTGTGCGGTTCCGGTCAGAGTCTGGCGGTTTTACCCGATGCGGGTGAGGCCAATGCCCTGGTGCAGGCTGCTCAGGAAGCGCGCAGCGGTCGCGGTGTGTGGATGGCGATACAAGCTGAATGGGTCGAAGTGCGCCACCAAGGCACCGCCCAAACCCAGCCGGCGCTGCGGGTCGAGCGGCTGCTGGCCACTCGCCCTGGACAAACCTGTCCGGCAACGACCGAGCCGGGGCCGGCTGGCTGAGCCCTGCGGTTTACCACGTCGACCCGTGGCGGCTATAATTGAAAGCCTTTTTCTGACCTGTAGCGGATCCTTAGGATGAAACTCACCGAGGAAGCGCTGACCTTCGACGATGTGCTCCTGTTGCCGGAGTATTCCGAAGTCCTGCCGCGCGAAGTCAGCTTGCGCACCCCCCTGACCCGCGAGATCGAACTCAACGTTCCCCTGCTCAGCGCCGCCATGGATACGGTGACCGAGGCGCGTCTGGCCATTGCCCTGGCCCAGGAAGGCGGCATCGGCATCGTCCACAAGAACATGTCCATCGAGCGCCAGGCCGCCGAAGTCGCGCGGGTGAAGAAGTTCGAGAGCGGGGTGATCAAGGACCCGATCACGGTACGGCCCGACCAGAGCATCCGCGAAGTGTTGGCCCTCACCCGCGCCCATGGCATCTCGGGCTTGCCGGTGGTGGACGGCGAGAGCCTGGTGGGGATCGTCACCGGTCGCGACCTGCGTTTCGAGGATGAACTGGACAAGCCGGTCGCCAGCATCATGACCCCCAAGGCGCGGCTGGTGACGGTGCCGGAAGGGGCGGATACGGCTCAGGTCATCGAACTGCTGCACGAGCATCGCATTGAAAAAGTATTGGTGGTCAATGAGCGCTTTCAACTGCGCGGCCTGATCACGGTCAAGGACATCCAGAAAGCCAGCGATTTTCCGATTGCCTGCAAGGACAGCCAGGGGCGCTTGCGCGTCGGCGCGGCGGTGGGCACCAGTGCCGAGAGTGACGAGCGCGTCGCGGCCCTGATGGACGCGGGTGTGGACGTGATCGTGGTCGATACCGCCCACGGTCATTCCCGCGGTGTGATCGAGCGGGTGCGGCTGCTGAAACGGCGTTACTCGGCATTGCAGGTGATCGCCGGCAACGTGGCCACGGCGGAAGCGGCGCTGGCATTGGTGGAGGCGGGTGCGGACGCGGTCAAGGTCGGCATCGGCCCGGGTTCCATCTGCACCACGCGCATCATCGCCGGCGTCGGCGTGCCACAGATCACAGCCGTTTCCAATGTGACGGCCGCGCTGCGCGAGAGCGGCGTGCCGGTCATTGCCGACGGCGGCATCCGCTATTCCGGCGACCTGGCCAAGGCCATTGCCGCCGGCGCCCATTGCGTCATGATTGGCGGCATGTTCGCCGGCACGGAAGAGGCGCCCGGCGAGGTCGAGCTCTACCAGGGCCGTTCCTACAAGGCCTATCGGGGCATGGGATCAGTGGCGGCCATGCAGCAGGGCTCCAAGGACCGCTACTTCCAGGACACCACCGACGAGCTGGAAAAACTCGTGCCCGAAGGGATCGAAGGCCGGGTACCCTACAAGGGCAGCGTGCTGGCGATCGTGCACCAGCTCCTGGGCGGCCTGCGCGCCAGCATGGGGTATACGGGATGCAATGACATGGCGCAGATGCGCACCCGCCCGCGCTTCGTCAAAGTGACGTCGGCCGGGGTGCGCGAAAGCCATGCCCACGACGTCGTGATCACCAAAGAGCCCCCCAACTATCGCGTGGATCCGGGCTGACCC
>WOZT01000193.1 GCA_011620145.1 Gammaproteobacteria bacterium
GCGGGCGGGATCACGCTCGGCCCACTGCCAAAAGGAATTCGCTTGCATGGTGTTCTCGCTCCCGGTGTGGATGTTTTCCCTTCCATGGGGATTAGCTCACGCTGAGTGATCCTTCAAGGCACATGGGGTGCCGAGGGCCTGGAGATCGGTCCGGGAATCCAGGGACGACACGATGTAAAAGCCCGTCTGGTGACGCGCGGGCCATGGAATACAGCGTCGTTCAAGGTCCGCTGACGGGGCGGAAGCCGGTGATCATCAGGATATCGTCGGTGGCATAGTCGTCCGCGTCCATGCTGCGATCGGCGGGGTCGCGGCTGTGCTGGATGGAGACATAGGCCGTGCGTCCATCGCCGCTGAAGAGGAAACCGGTGGGCTCGGCCGAACTGTCCACCACGGAGAGCATTTTCACGCAGCCGTCGGTTTTGCGGTCCCGATCCGCGCCATCGGGCAGGCAGGCCCAGATGTCGCCGTTGGGGTTGTCCTCGATCACATAGAGGTTGTGGTTGGCGGGCTGGAAGGCGAGGTTGTCGGGCTGGTTGAAGTCGGAATCCCCTTCCACAAAACGATTGATGGTTACGGTGCGGTTGCTTACGGCAGCGGTGAGGGGCTCACGATCGACGCCGCAGAGCACTTCCCCGTCGTTTTCGGCCGCGGCGTTGCCGGTGTTGGTCCAGCAGAAGCGCATACCTGCGCCGGAGTAGCCCGGGTCCTTTTCCAAATCCTCCGGTCGGTAGAAACCCGTGGCGCCAGCAGCATAAGCATCCACCCGGGCATTGGTGGCGGTCACGGGGATCCAGGCGCCCTGACCCACTTCGCAACCCTGGCCGAACTGTTGCTTGTTGTCGACGCAGGATACCTGCAGGGCATGGACGCTCCCTGCGATCAACGGCGACTGGTCCAGGTTGTTGACAGGCTGGCCGGCCGCGGGGGTGGCGGGGACGAACTTGAACAGCGCGCCGCCGTCGGTGTCGCGGATGCCGGTGCGGCTGTCGGCGTAGGAGCCGGGGCGCAGCTCGTCGCCCGCGATGACGACCCCTTGCGGCGTGAGTGCCAGTCCCTCCCAGGCCATCTTGGGTAGGGCGCTGCGCAGAGCGATTTTGGCCGTGGTGTCCGTTACGTCGACGCCGGTCGAATCGAACAGATTGGCGGTCCCTCGCCCGGTAAGGGTGAGATTGGTGAGCGCAAGGGGATCCAGGATTTCATAGACCTGGCCGTCACTGGCTTCCTCGGTGACCACGATCGTGCCCCAAGGCGTGCGGCGGATGCCGTCGCAGCCGGCCATGCCGCGCAGCACGGTTTCCGTCTGACCGTCCGCGAGGCGGATGCGCTGCACGGACGGGTTGTATTTCTCCGTGCCATTGGGGAAATGGCCGATCACCTGGCGCTCGGATTCCTCCACGCAGGTGATGAGGTGGGTGGCTTGGGTTTCGGAAGGCCAGAGCGCCATCTGGTCCGTCTTGTCGGCCGCAGTGCGGGTCAGGTAACTCACTTTGAGCCCCTGCGCCAACAGCACCTGGGCGCTGGCGGGCTGCCCTGGGGCGCGGGCGTAGCCGGGCGGCGTGCTGGCCGAGGCGGCAATGGGCCGAGCAAAACCGAACAGCCTGCTGCTGCTCGACATCAGTTGTTGCTCGACCTGTTCGCCGAAATCGGCGGCCAGGGCCGGCCCGGAAGCCAGGACCGCCAGGCAGAGGGCGGTCAGGGGTAAATTGCAACGACGCATGGCGCATCCTCCTGAAGTCAAATACCGTTGGAGATGGGCGCAGTCTATTCCGGGTTTGCCGCTGAAACCGTGAAGATTCGGTGGCGACCCCATGATGCGCAACTCAGGGCGCGAAAGTGTGACTCCAATCCAGCAACAGACTGCCCTGTACCCGATATTCGGACGCAAGCGGTGGCACATGGGGGTCTATCTCCCGATAGACATGAGTGGCCGGGACGAGCGTGGCGTCCCGGCCGCGCAGAAAGGACTGCTCACGGACGATCGTCAGATAGGCTTTGTTGAGCTGCAGCGCCCGTTCTGGGCTGGGAGCGATCAAGGTGTAGACATCCTTCGCCTGGGCCAGACGGACGGCATCGGGTTGCCCATCCACCCCGAACCAGCGCGCCCGCATCTCGGCATTCGCCCGGAATTCATCGCCGCCACCCACGCGGCGCAAATACTGACGGATCTCTCCTTCAGTTTCCCCACGCATGGGGGCATCGGGCATGCCGCGCAGGTTCTGATAGCCCCAGCCGCGGACACCGGGAAGCTTGCGCGGGAAGGCGAAAGTCTGGTCGATGGTGGCGCCGATCGAGGTGTGGCAGCCCTTGCAGAAAAACGTCTCCTCATGATTCTGGGGACGTAAATGCCCCCGAGCGTCCTCGATGAAGCCCAGCAGGCGCCAGCCGAAGCCGTTGACGGCGCCGCGCTCCCCCTGCCAGCCGATCTGAGGCAGGAAGCCCTGCTGTTTCTCCCAGGCCTCCTTGTCATAGAACGCCCCCAGGGTGGCCTTGTCGAGCCAGCGTTCCTTACGCAGGTAGCGCACCTCTTTCATGCGCGCCGCTGCGTGGATGCCGCCCGCGGCGTCCGCGTCCAGATAGCGCACGGTGTGCAGGAACTCCGTGCCGACCGGGTACAGGAAGCTCACCACGGGCACATCGCGGGCGCCGCCGAGGTAATGGTCGGGGCGGCGCAGGCGGGTGGCGGAACTCAGTCGGCCGTCCCCGTCCAGGTCGGCGCCCACGGCGCGCTCATCCAGCGGCGGCGTTTCGATTCCCGCCAAACCCTTGATGGCCGCTTCCAGAATGCTGAGGTTGGCGAGATAGACTGGCCAGGCGGGCTCACCCGCTGCGTTTTGCCGGAAGGCCGGCGGCAGACGGATCATCACATCGTCGATTGATCCGTTGGTGGGCCAGAACGTGCTGGGCAGGGGCTGGTACTGGAACGCCACCCAGTCGCTGCCATCCCGCGCCCGACCGTGGGCATCGAAGGCGCGAGCTGGATTGGTCAGGTCGGCCAGATCCGGGATCCAGCCCCGGAATCCCTGGGCGCGCAGGGTCCTGATCAGGGGGGTGTAGTTGTCCTGGGTCACATAGGCGCGGATTTGCGCATCGGAAATGGCCGCAACCGCGGCCCGGCGATCCACGAACAGGTTGGTCCAGTGATTATGCAGGCCGATGTCCGAAAAGCTGTAGGCGCCTTGTAGGTGACCATCATCCATCAGGTTGGCCCGCCCTTCCCCGGAGACCTCCGCCTGGTGACAGGTATAGCAGGGGTTGAAGCGTCCCTCGGTGCGGGTATAGCACTGCGGGGGAATCACCGCCTCGGGATTGGTGAAACGGGGTCGGTAGGCAAGATCCCAGTCCGGCAGCGCCCCAGTGGGCGGCGCGGCCGCCAGGTTGGTGCTGAGGGCGAGCGAGGCCATGCCCCAGAGAAGCCGGGGCAATCGGTGGCGGGAGCGGCACGGAAGCAGCGGGGTGGGTATCATGAAGGCTTCATTCTCGCGGCATTGAATGTCAGCGCCATGTCAGTCGGTACTGCCAGCCCTGATGATGCCTGTGATCATGCCCTCAGTCAGGTTGAAGCCGATGAAATATGCCGTCATTCCCGTGACCCCCTTTGCCCAGAACTGCACCATCATCA
>WOZT01000273.1:0-6464 GCA_011620145.1 Gammaproteobacteria bacterium
CGACCCAGTACGCCCTGTTTTCGGCAGTTGCGGCGCTGGCGCGGGTATTCATCGGACCGCCGGCGGGTTACCTGGTGCAGGCGGTTGGCTGGCCGGTATTTTTCGGCGTGACTTTCTTGGCCTCTCTGCCCGCCTTGTTATTGGTTTTGGGCTTGAGTGAGCGCATCCGGCAGCTTGATCGGCAGTCGCCGCAGGAGGCGATTGCGTAATGGTTGCGCGGATTTGTCACTGGAGCGAATTGGCCGATCCAGGCAGTCGGGCCTTCGAGCGGATCGATGGGCGTGGGCAGCGGGCCTGTGTTCTGATCCGCCGGGGGGAGCAGGTCTGGGCTTATGAGAACCGCTGTCCACACACCGGTGCATCGCTCGATTGGCGGCCGGGCCAGGTGCTCAACCCCGAGGGAACGCACATCCAATGTGCCTTGCATCTGGCCCAGTTTCGGATGGAGGACGGGATGTGTGTCCATGGCCCCTGTGTGGGACAGGCGCTGTCGGCGGTGGCGGTGCGCCGGCAGGGCGATTGGGTGGTGATGGACGCGTAATGGCAAGCCATTGGCCGTGACTTCGAAGGGTGGAACAAAAATGACAATGGACGTGATCGTGCTGGCGGCGGGCAAGGGGACGCGCATGAACAGCGCGTTGCCCAAGGTGTTGCAACCTTTGGCCGGCCGGCCGCTGCTGGCCCATGTGCTGGAAACCGCGCGCGCGCTTCAGCCAGCCGCGCTTCATGTGGTGGTGGGGCACGGCATGGAGGCGGTTCGGACGGCCTTTGACGATCCCGATCTGCACTGGGTTGAGCAGGCCGAGCAACGCGGGACGGGTCATGCGGTGGCCCAGGCGCTGCCTCATCTTGCCGGTGACTTGGCCCTGATCCTCTACGGGGATGTGCCCTTGGTGCGCCCTCAAACCTTGGCCGGCTTGCAGGCAGCGGCCGGTGATGGCTTGTCCCTGTTGGTGGCCGAGCGGGCCGATCCAGGCGGATACGGGCGGATCCTGCGGAATGCTGCGGGTCAGGTTTGCGGCATCGTGGAAGAGCGTGATGCCACGCAGGCCCAACGGGCCATCCGGGAGGTGAACACGGGCCTGATGGCTGTCTCAGCGACTTTGCTGCGGCGCTACCTGCCGCGCCTGCAGCCGCATAACGCCCAGGGCGAATATTATCTGACCGATCTGGTCGCCCTGGCCGTTGCCGATGGCGTGGCGGTGCACGCGGTACGGACCGAGGAACATGAGGAAGTGCTCGGGGTCAACGACCGGTTGCAGCTTGCCCAGGTCGAGCGGGTGCTGCAGCGCCGTCAGGCCGAGGCCCTGTTGCGTGCGGGGGTGACCCTGGCCGATCCGGCGCGGCTGGACGTGCGCGGCACCTTGGTCTGTGGACGGGACGTGTTCATCGATGTGGGCTGCGTGTTCGAGGGCCGTGTCCATCTGGGCGACGGGGTGCGGATCGGTGCCCATGGTGTGTTGCGGGACTGCGAACTGGCGGCGGGGGTGGACGTGTTGCCGTTCTGCCACCTGGATGGGGCGCGGGTGGGTCCCGGTGCCCGCATCGGCCCTTATGCGCGGCTGCGGCCCGGTGCCGACCTGGGACCGCGGACCCATATCGGCAATTTCGTGGAGATCAAGCAGGCCACGGTGGGCGAGGACAGCAAGATCAACCACCTCAGCTATGTGGGCGATGCCCAGGTTGGGCGCGGGGTCAACGTGGGCGCAGGCACCATCACCTGCAACTACGACGGGGTGAACAAGCATCGCACCGTCATCGGGGACGGGGCGTTCATCGGCTCCGGAACCGAACTGGTGGCGCCCGTAACCGTGGGAGAGGGAGCGACCTTGGGCGCGGGAACCACGCTGCGCAAGGACGCGCCTGCCGGCCAGCTTACGCTGGGCGCCCAACGCCAGGTCACGCTTCCCCATTGGCAGCGGCCGCAACCGAAGCCCGAATGAGCCGATTGCCGGCTGCGGTCAAGCCTGGGGTCGGTTGAAGCCGATGGATTCAGTCGTTGCGAGCGTGGATCATTGACCAATAACCGAAGAGATTGACCGGTTCGATGTCGAAATGCTTGATCTGGGCGTCGGCCAGGAAGCGATCCAGGGGAAAGTCCGAGGTAAACCCGATCAGCGGCGTGATGACCGCAATGCCGCGTTCGAACCAGCGCACCATGGAGTGGGGGTGGCTGAAATGGTTGACGATGAACAGATCCCCGCCGGGGCGGCAGACGCGCTTCATTTCCGACACCATGCGCCGGGGATCGGGAACCACCGAGGCCACATACATGGCGGTGACCTTGTCGAAGCTGTTGTCGGCGAATTCCAGTTGCTGCGCGTCCATGATGCGCAGGTCCACATGGTTGAGCTGCTGTTTTCTGACCCGACGGTGACCCCGTTCCAGCATCTTGGGGGAAACATCGATGCCGGTGATCCGCGTGGATCGGGGGTAGCAGGACAGAGACATACCGGTGCCCACCCCCACTTCCAGGATGCGATCGCCGGGTTGGCAATTCATCTTGTCGATGATGCGTTGGCGGCCTGGCTGGAAAATTGGACTGAATACCAGATCGTAGGTAGCAGCCATGCGGTCGTAGGTTTTGATGACGGCGGTTTGTTCCACAACACAGTCCTTGGTTGGGCGGGTGGGTGTGGGTGGACGGGCACCCAGTCTATTAGGCCCATTCTAGCCGAAAATTCGGCGGTCACGGGTTGCCGGAGCGCAAGATTCAGTTAGCATGACCTCCCCTTTGTCCCAAATGAGCAGGAAAGTTCAACGTGTCTCCCCATGATTCGTCGCCCGCCACACATTTACCCGGAACAATGGAGGGAGTCGATGCCCTGATTACCCCGGAAGGCAGCCTGGAAGTCCTCTCCCAGATGGAAGTGGCGCGCCTGCGCGACACCAGCCTGGGCGGCTTGCATGAACTGCTGCGGCGCTGCGCCCTGGCAGTGCTCAACAGCGGCAATATGGAGGACGACAGCCGCCAGGTGATGGTGCGCCATCGCGACTTCGACATCCAGGTGGTGCAACAGGAACGGGGCATCAAGCTGGAACTGCGCAATGCGCCGGCGGATGCGTTCGTCGACGGCCAGATGATCCGCGGGATTCGGGAGCATTTGTTCGCTGTGCTGCGCGACATCGTCTATGTCCACAACGAGATTCGCCTGCATCCGCGCTTTGATCTGGAGGCGCCCGGCGGGGTGACCGACGCGGTGTTCCACACGCTGCGCAATGCCCGTGCCCTGTTCCCCGGCCAGCCGCCCAACCTGGTGGTGTGTTGGGGCGGACACTCCATCGGCCGTCCCGAATACGACTACGCCAAGCACGTCGGCTATGAACTCGGCTTGCGGGGCATGGACATCTGCACCGGCTGCGGGCCGGGCGCCATGAAAGGTCCCATGAAGGGCGCCGCCGTGGGCCATGCCAAGCAGCATCGCAGTGGCGGGCGCTACGTGGGCATTTCCGAGCCCGGCATCATCGCCGCCGAGCCCCCCAATCCGATTGTGAATCATCTGGTCATCATGCCCGACATGGAAAAGCGCCTGGAAGCCTTCGTGCGCATCGGGCATGGTTTCGTGGTGTTTCCCGGCGGGGTGGGCACCATGGAAGAGCTGCTCTACTTGTTCAGTATTCTCTTGCACGCGGAAAATGCCGAGGTTCCCTTTCCGCTGGTCCTGACGGGACCGGCTGCCTCGGCGGATTATTTCCGGCGGCTGGAGGATTTTCTGGTGAGCACCCTGGGGCCATCGGTCACGGCGCGTTACCAGGTGATTCTCGATGATCCGGTGGCCGTGGCGCGTGCCATGCGCCGGGGCATGGAGGAGGTGCGCCGCTTCCGTATTGCCCGCAGCGATGCGTTCTATTTCAACTGGGTGCTGCGCATCGATCCCGAGCTGCAACAGCCCTTTGTCCCTTCCCATCCCAACATGGCGGGGTTGTCCTTGCATCGCGAGCAGCCCTTGCATGCCTTGGCGGCAAATCTGCGCGCCGCGTTTTCCGGTATCGTCGCTGGCAATGTGAAGGAAACGGGAATTCGGGCCATCGAAGCGCATGGGCCATTCCAGATCAGGGGGGCGCCGGATTTGATGCGGTCGCTGGATCAATTGCTGGACAGCTTCGTGCGGGAACAGCGCATGAAGCTTCCCGGCAGCCAGTACACGCCGTGTTATGAAATTGTGGTGTGACCTGGCGTCCGGCTGCCGCGCTGCCATCCACGGGGCAATCGCACAACGAGCAGAACCGTCAGGATGGCGCCATAAATCAGCGGCTCCCGTAAATCGGCCTTGACCTGGAAACCGAAGTGAATTGCTGCCAGGATCGCGGCGGGATAGATCAGCCGGTGCAGACGTTTCCAGTTCGGGCCCAGGCGGCGGATCCAGCCGCGGGTGGATGTGATCGCCAGGGGCAGCAGCAGGGCCAGGGCCAACATCCCGAGCCAGACTGCCTTGTGCTCAACAATTTCGCGCCAGGCTGCCGCGGGGTCCAGATTCTGATCAAACACCGCGAAGACCAACAGATGACCCAGGGCGTAGAAGAACGCCGCCAAACCCAGTTGGCGACGGATCGTCAGCGGCCAAACCCAGCCACTCAAGCCTTGCAGTGGCGTCATGGCGAGTGTCAGCAGCAGCAGGCGCAGGGCCCAGATGCCGCTGGCAATCATCAAGGCCTCGACCGGATCCGGCCCCAGGCTTCCGCGTTGCAGTCCGATGATGGTCCACAGGGCGGGAAGGATCAGCAGCCCCCAAACGCCGATGCGCCATAAGCTTGCCGGCATGTTCAAAAATTCCGCTTCAGATCGAGTCCTTGGTACAGGCTGGCCACCGCTTCGGCGTAGCCATTGAAGGGCAGCGTATCGCGGCGAAACAACTCGCCGATGCGCCGCTCCCGTTTCTGGCTCCAGCGAGGATGATCCACCGCCGGATTCACATTGGCGTAGAAGCCGTACTCCTTGGGCGCGGCGCGGTTCCAGGTGGTGGTCGGTGCGGTTTCGTCAAAACTGATGCGCACGATGGACTTGATGCTCTTGAAGCCGTATTTCCAGGGCACCACCAGACGCAGCGGCGCTCCGTTCTGGTTGGGCAGCACCCGGCCGTACAGTCCGACCGCGATGATGGTCAGTGGATGCATGGCCTCGTCCATGCGCAGACCTTCGACATAAGGCCACGGCAGGACGGAGCGGCGCTGCCCCGGCATTTGTTCGGGATCGTAAAGGGTGGTGAAGGTGACGTACTTGGCGTTGCGGGTTGGCTGGAAACGGCCCAACAGCGAACTCAAGGGAAAGCCAACCCATGGGATGACCATGGACCAGCCTTCCACACAGCGCAGCCGATACACCCGATCTTCAAGGGCTTGTCCCTTGAGCAGGTCTTCCAGGGTGTAGTTTGCGGGTTTGGCGCAGGCCCCTGTCACGGTGACCGACCAGGGATGAGGCCGCAGCGTGTGGGCATTTTCCGCAGGATCGGTCTTGCTGGTGCCAAACTCATAGAAATTGTTGTAGCCCGTGACGGCCGCAATGTCGGTCAGCGGCTCGTTGGCGCCAAAGGGGCCAGGACGTGAAGACAGCGGCGCGAGTCCGGCCAGGGGATCAGCAGCCTGTGCCGAGGGGAGCAGGGGCGCGAGCACGGCGGCCGTCCCCACCTGCATGAAACGGCGGCGGTTGAGGTAAACCGGTTCCGGGGTGATCTCTCCAGAGGGAATCAAAGGCAGATGCAGACGGGCCATGACGAGGCGTCCTTCAAGGAGGCAATCCCCGTCTTTGGCCCTGCCGCAGACAAAAGGTTCAATGGTTTGGGGTGTTTCGCAACAACTGGCCCAGCGCTTCCCCCGACAAGGGACGACTCAGCCAGAAACCCTGTAATTCCTGGCAGCCACGCTCCGTCAGGAAGGTCCATTGATCTTCGGTTTCCACGCCCTCTGCAATGACGTTGAGGTTCAGACGCTGACTCATGCTCAGGATGGCCTCCACAATGGCGGCATCCTGGGTTGAGGCGGGCAGCGCCATGGTGAAGGATCGATCGATCTTGAGGACATCGAATGGGTACTGCTTGAGGTAGTTGAACGAGGAATACCCCATGCCAAAATCGTCAATAGCCACCTGAACGCCGATCTGTCGCAAAGCGCGCAAGGATTCCAGCGCGCGCTCCGGATGAGCCATCAAGGCATTCTCGGTGATCTCCAGCGTGAGCGCGTCGGCAGGAACGGCATTATTCCGGAGTGCGGCAATAATTTGAGCAGGCAATTGCGGATTGACGAGCTGGGCCGGGGCCAGATTGACGGCCATGCGCAGTTGCACGGCATCGCTTCGGCGCCACAAGGCAAGCTGGCGCAGCGCCAGATCCAACACGCGTTGTCCGAGGCTTGGCAATAACCCAATGCGTTCTGCCAGAGGCAGAAAACTGTCGGGCGCCAGGGTGCCACGGATGGGATGAGCCCAGCGGACCAATGCCTCGACTCCGGAAATTTGGTCCCGATTGCCT
>WOZT01000273.1:6564-17589 GCA_011620145.1 Gammaproteobacteria bacterium
GGGATGAGCCCAGCGGACCAATGCCTCGACTCCGGAAATTTGGTCCCGATTGCCTCCAAGGCTGTCATAGATGGGCTGATAGACCAGAAACAGCTCGTCGTTCTGAAGCGCTTGACGCAGTTCATGGGCGCCCATGGGGGAGGGTTGGGTGAGTTGCCGGGAGCATGTGGCGAGCCGGTAACAGTGCCGGTGGCGTTTGGCCTGATACATGGCTGTTTCGGCCTGGCGCACCAAGTCGGCAGCATCGGCTTGTTCGCCGCTGGCGAGCGAAGCAATCCCAATGCTGGCGGAGAGCCCCAACAGCATGCCGGCCACCGGCAAGGGTCGATTGAGCCCCTCCAGCAGAGATTCCGCAAGCGCGGTGGCGCGGGCAGTCGCTGCCGATCCTTCCAGCAGAACGGCAAATACGTCTCCCCCCATGTGAAATAGCGTCGATTGCTCCCCTAAAAGGCTCTGGAAACGTTGCGCCACCTCTTGAAGGATTTCATCGCCGACCGCTGGATCCAGCGATTCATTGATGGATCGGAAATGGTCCAGATCCAGCCACAACAGGGTCAGATGATCGTCCTGTCGCGCCGCGACGGGGACAGACAGGGTCAGTTGTCGCATGAGGCTCGTGCGGGTCAGCAGGGCCGTGACGGCATCGCGATCCTGGGGATGCTCAATGCTTTCGGCGGCCAGTAAGGGGAGTGCGGGCGATTCTCGGCACAAACCGATGTAATGGGTGATGCGCCCTCGGGCATCGCGTGCAAGGCTCAGGCTCAGCTGAAGTGTCAACGGACTGCCATCCATGCGGCGCCCCGGCAGAAGACCCTGCCAGGTGCCAATGGTCTTCAGGTGTTGCCATAGACTGTCGAGCGCGGCGATATCCTGGCCTGGAGCGAGCAGGAAATCCGGCGCCTGATCCTGGAGGGCGCTGCGAGCGCACCCGACCAAGCGGCAAAATGCGGCATTGGCGGAAAGCACCTGACGTTTCGCATCCAGGATGAACAGACTCTCGCCCATTCGTGCCAGGGCGTCCCGGGCCAGATGGAGTTCTTCCTCAGCCCGCTTGCATTCCGTGATGTCTTGCAGGGTGCCTTCGATGCGCAATAGTCGGCCGCGGCTGTCCCGGGTGATTTCGCCCCGTTCGTGAATCCAGCGTACCGAACCATCGGGGCGCACGATCCGGCATTCCAGATCCAAAGCGCGTCGATCCCGCACCACGTTACGATGATGCTGAGTCACTCGCTCCACATCATCGGGGTGGATGAGGCGCCTGAAACCCGCATAGTCATTGGAGAAATCTCGTGGATTCATTTCCAGCAGGGCAAACAATTCGGGTGACCAGTGTGCTTTGCGGCTCTTGAAGTCAAAGCTCCATCGACCCAGCCCCGCGATGCGCTGCGCTCGTTCTAGGCGCTCTTGGGCGTCACTCAAGGCAGTCGACCACATGCGTTCGGCCGTCACGTCGCTGCCAATGCCAACCACGCCAACGATCTGTTCTTTGTCCCATAGGGGCGCATTGGTGAAGTGAATATGTTGTTGCCGGTGGTCTTTGGTGAAAATGCGAATCTCTGCTTGCTGGCCACTGCCTCCCAGAGCGCCGAGGAAGATCGACCGTGCCAGGAGGCGATCGTCGGGATGAACCAGTTCAGCAAAATTCAGCGATTCGAGTTCACAGCGGCTATAGCCGGTGATCCGAGTGAGAGAGGGGTTGAGGTTGATGAAATGACCCAGCGGATCGCAGAAGAACACCACGTGATTGGCTCGGTCCAGCACTTCGGCCAGAGCCGGCGGCAAGTCATAGGGCGAGTGCTCCGGTGGCGGCGCACTGACCACGCACCAGATCCGGCCTTCCCCGGCGGGCGCCAGTGTCCACAAGGCGCTGCACAGATCGCCGTTGGGACTGGCCAGTCTGAAGCGGCCGATACGCGGTTGATCCAGGGCCATGTTCAGCAGATTGCGCAACGCCAGCCGGCTTCGCGGCGCGACCAGCTCCACGCAATCGCGGTGGAATAGCGCAGGGGGTGAAACCCCGAACAGGGCGTGGGTATCGCCGAACGCCTCCTGAATCATGCCATCGACATCGAGTCTCAAGTGGACCCATTCATCGCGCCGCGGCAATTCACTGCTCATGGATCCTCTCCCCTGTGCGCTATTTTTATGTAGATGGCTCTGGTGGTCATCGCTCAACTAAGATTGCGTCCGAAATCGACCCGCCTTGAGCGGGCATGACATTTTCCGGACAGCCATGAAAGATCTTTAGAAGCGATAGCAGGGCTTGTCAAGCAGGACTGGCGACATGGGCCATCGCGACAATCGAGGAGTAACACGGATGTCAAGAATCACCCACCAGCCGGGCCGTCACTGCGCCAGCACTGCCATCGCCGATGTGAGTCATTTTCATGGGCTGAACTGGTCGGAAGCATTCTGCTTCGGCCTGGGAGGCGGATTGGGGCTGTTTTACCTGGAGATGCCACGAGGTTCTCCCAGCCGTTTGTTGCATGTGCGCTCGGCGGATTATGAAAGCAACTTTTTTGCGCGCTTGGGACATCGTTTCCAGTGGCGCCAGTCCACGGATCCCGCAGCCGGGGAGAGCGCCTTGTGGGAAGCATTGGCCACGGGTCATCCTGCTTTGGTGCAGACGGATCTGTTTTATCTGCCCTACTACGGTTCGCATACCCATTTTCCCGGCCACTTGATCGTGGTCTGGGATTATGACGCGGCGCGGCAGGTGTATCGGGTGACGGATACGGAGCGCCCTCAGGTGCTGGAGCTGTCCCGGGAAGCGCTGGCGGCGGCTCGATTTTCCCGTGAAGGTCCTTTTCCCTTGTCTGGCCAGTTCTACGCGCCGGAGTCCATGACGACTCCGGAAGACCTGCCCGCCCGGTTGCATGCGGCCATTCTGGCCAATAGCGCGAGCCTGTTGTCAGGCCGCGCATCGTTTCAGGGTGTGGCCGCACTGTCGCGTTGGCGGGCGGATCTGTCGCGCTGGCCTGGGCTTGCGGATTGGCAGTGGACGGCCCGCTTTGCCTACCAGATCATCGAGAAGCGGGGCACTGGCGGCGGGGCGTTTCGCTTGCTGTACGCCGACTTTCTGGCCGAGGCCGCGGCCTGGCTTCCGGCGATTCGTGATCTTGAACTGGAGCCCCGTATGCGTGAGGTGGCGGGATACTGGACCGATCTGGCCAACACCCTCAAAGCGGCTGCAGAGGCAGACCTTCCTGCATTTGAGGAGGTGGCGCAACATCTTGATCGGGTTAGGCGGAGCGAGCAATCTTGGCACGAGATCGCGCTGCAACTGCCATCGCCAGATCGGTAGCCTGTGGATTTTTAGTGGATTCAAAAGGAAGTTCGTCTATAGTGTGGCGGCTGCGCGCGCGTCGGGCCTATTGCTGACTTGCACCGGCCCAGACGGGGGCGTATAAAACTAGCCACCATATTTTCATTCAGCCTCTGAAGTGAACAGGGATTGTGACTATGCGATTGCCCCAACGGAAGGCGGCGGTGCTGTTTTGTGCAGCCGTGTTTATGCCCGCCATTGCTGCTGCCGAAACTCTTGATCAAGCCTGGGAGACTGCTCGCGCGACGGATCTCGGCCTCAAATCCTCGAGATTTTTGGTCGAGTCAGCCGAGGCGGCCCGCAGCGCTGCCGAGCGTGGTCGATTTCCATCGGTATCAGCGAGCGGGACCGCGCTGCAGTTGGATAATGCGCCGAAGATCAACACGCCCATTGGTGACAACCTGTCCATTCCCTCGCCGATCCATCTTCCATTGCTTCCTTCCACTTTCTCGTTTCCCGTACCGCCCGATCTCAAGCAGTTCGAGATCGGCTCGGACAAGCTGGTGGAGGCCTCTGTTACGGCGACTCTGCCGATTTTTACGGGCGGGCGCCTGACCAACATCACCAAGGCGGCGGAATCGCAGGTTGACGCAGCGGGTTGGAGCGTTCACCAGACCGAACAGGAACTGAAGATTCACGTTGCGGAAGCCTACGTGAACGTGCTGCGTGCGCAGGGTGGCGCCGGCATTTCTGATCGCGAAGTGGAAGCGGTCTCCGGCTATGTACGCGATGTTCAGAATCTTTACGGTCAGGAGATGGTGGCCAAGAGCGATTTGTTGTCGGTTCAGGTCTATCTCGCTGAATCGCAGCAACGCAACTTGCAGATCAAGAATGCCGTTCAGTTGGCACAGTCCTTCTATAACCGCATGCTGGGACGCCCGCTTGATGCGCCGGTCGACCTTGATCCTCTGGAGCCAGCACCGGAGATTTCGGAAGGATCCCTGGAAAGTCTGACGGAGAAAGCGATCAGTAGCCGACCCGAGTTGAATGGCCTCTCTGCTCAGATGGAGAGCCTGCGTTACGGCGCCAAGGCAATCAAGAGTGGTCTATTGCCCCAGGTCGCCTTGTTGGGGGGCATGTCCTACGTGGATCTGGATACCTTGTCTGACAAGACCATCGGTTTTGCCGGCGTGGGCGCTTCCTGGACCCTGTTTGATGCGGGTGTAACCCGTAAACAGGCTGAAGCATTGTCCAAGCGTAGAGTTTCTACCGAAGAGTTGCTGTCCCAGGCGCGAGACTTGATTCGCCTTCAGGTGCGGCAGACCTGGCTGGCTCGGGACGAGGCGCGCAACCGGCTCAAGGTTGCTCAGACTTCGCTGGATAGCGCTGATGAAAATCAGCGGGTGACCCGCGATCGCTATCGCGAAGGCATGGGGACCAATACCGAGGTGCTTGAGGCTGAAACCCGTCGCACCGCTGCCTTCACAAGCTATAACAACGCCAAGTACGATGCGGTTTATGCCGATCTGCGGCTTAAGTATGTGACGGGCGGGATCTAATTCAACCTGCCTGGTTTTGGCTTCGTCAGTTCATAAATAGGATGGCAAAAAATGGCCGCAGACAAGGGACGTCGACCGCTGAGATGGTTGTTGATGGGGTTGGGAGTGGCAGCGATTGTGGCCATTGTGGTGGTCTATCGCATCGTCAGTGCGCCGCTTCCGCAAGGATTGCTGCAGGTTAATGGGCGGATCGAGGGGGATACGACCACGGTTGCAGCCAAGTATCCGGGCAAGGTCAAGGAAATCATGGCCAAGGAAGGTGACTTGGTCGAAGTGGATCAGGTCCTTGTCCAGATGGAGGATGAGGAAGTCAAGGCCAAGATTCGCCAGGCCGATGCGGGCATTGCCAGCCTTGAAACTCGCCGACAAGCGGCTAATGAGACGCTGGCTGTTGCCAAAAAAGAATTGCCACTGGGCATCGCCGCAGCACAAGCCCAGGTAGACCATATGCAGGCGACCGTCGAAAAGGCCCAAGCTGCAGAAGGCCAATTCAGTCGGGACCTCGAGCGGGTCAGAGTCTTGGCGGAAGCGGGGACGGTGAACAAGCAACGCTTGGAACAAGCGCAACTGCAGTACACGGTCATGACCAAGGACATCCGGTCTGCCCACGCTGGTTTGACTGGTGCTCAAAAGCAGCTTGAGCGTGCCAATCTTGGAAAGGAACAGATTGCGGCCAAGGAAACTGAGCTGAAGGCGCTGGATTCAGAATTGGACCGGGTTCGTGCAATGCGCGAAGAAGCGGCCATTGCCTTGGCGAATCTGACAGTTAAGGCGCCCAGCAAGGGCATTGTCACCTCACGGTTGGTTGAGGCGGGCGAGGTCGGCGCGGCTGGTCGTCCCTTGTATGAACTGGTGAATCTGGATCGTCTGTACCTCAAGGTCTACGTGCCCGGTAACGAGATCGGCAAGATCAGACGTGGTTTGCAGGCCCAGGTCTATGTGGATTCCTACCCCAATCGACCTTTCCCTGCTGTGGTGGACTACATCGCCTCGCGCGCCGAGTTCACGCCCAAGGAAGTCCAGACCCCGGATGAGCGCGTCAAACAAGTCTATGCAGTCAAGCTTTACTTTACTGGAAACCCTGATTTCCTGTTGACTCCCGGCATGCCGGCGGATGCGGTAATCCGTTGGGACGAGAACGTGGCTTGGGCACCACCAAAATGGTGAGATAGAAAGCCTGATTCCATGGATCCCGTTACCGAGGGGCTGAGTAAAGATGGATGAGACACCGGTCGTTCGTATTCGCGGGCTGGTCAAGAACTACAAGGATGTACATGCGGTTCGCGGGATAGACCTGGATATCCCAAAAGGCAGCTTGTTCGGTCTCATTGGTTCTGATGGTGCCGGCAAAAGTAGCACCATGAAAACGGTAGCCGGCGTCATGAGCTATGACGCTGGCTCCGTGAATGTTTTTGGTAACCTTATCGACTCGGAGTCTGCAGCAGAGCGAATCAAACTGCGACTGGGGTTCATGCCACAAGGCCTGGGACAGAATCTGTATCCGGATTTGTCCATTGAGGAAAACATAAACTTTTTTGCCCGCCTGCGCCTGGTCAAGTCAGAAGATCTCGGCGAGCGTAAGGAAAAGTTGTTGCGCATGACCCGTCTGGACAAGTTCCGTGACCGGGCCATGAAGAATCTCTCTGGGGGCATGAAGCAGAAATTGGGGTTGGTTTGTACCCTGATTCATGAGCCTGAGCTGGTCATTCTGGATGAACCCACTACCGGGGTAGACCCGGTGTCTCGACGCGATTTCTGGGCAATTTTGGCCGAGTTATTGGCCGAGAAAGGCATCACTGCCTTGGTTTCCACAGCCTATATGGATGAAGCGTCCCGATTCCATAGCGCGGCGCTGATGCACCATGGGCGTATTTTGGCGACAGGCGAGATTGAGTCGTTGCTGCGGATGGCTCCTGGGACCGTGGCTTCCGTGGCTGCGCAACCACAATTGGAGGCATTGAAGCGTCTGAGAGGCCGTTTTGAGCAAGTTGTGGCCTTGGGGAATTACCTGAGGGTCTTCGTGCCAGAACAGACAGCGGATGCTGAGCATGTGGTGCGAGACGTTCTCAAGGGGCTTGATGTCACAGAAGTGCAGACGGATACACCAGAGCTCGAAGATGTCTATGTGAGTCTTCTTGAGCTGAATGGAGAAGGGCAGGCGGTGCGAGAACTGCCTTCGCCCCCGGAAGGGACGGTGATTCATCTTGATCCCAATGCGCCCGTCATTGAGGCGGTTAATCTGGTACGCGACTTCGGGGCGTTCCGCGCAGTGGATCATGTGAGTTTTGAGGTTCGTCCTGGCGAAATTTTTGGCTTGCTGGGCGCCAATGGCGCAGGCAAAACCACTGTTATCAAAATGCTGACAGGTATCCTGCGTCCATCTGAAGGCGCAGGCTCGGTGGCCGGAGCCGATATGCGGCATTCCGGATCCACCATCAAAAAACGCATCGGGTACATGTCCCAGGCGTTTTCACTCTACCTGGACCTGAGCGTGGTGGAGAATATTCGTCTTTACGCGGGCATCTACGCGGTACCACAGCGTGAGATTGAGCCTCGACTGCGCTGGATCGTGGACCTTGCAGGTTTGGAGGGAATGGAAAACGCGCTGACCGGTTCCTTGCCCATGGGCTTGCGACAGCGTTTGGCCTTGGGTTGCGCACTGGTGCATCGACCCCCAATTCTGTTCTTGGATGAACCGACTTCCGGTGTGGATCCTATGGGCCGGCGGGAGTTCTGGGATGTATTGTTCCGACTCTCCCGGCAGGAGGGTGTGGGGCTGTTGGTCACGACGCACTATATGGTCGAGGCAGAATACTGTGATCGCATTGCGCTGATGCATGCTGGAAAGGTGGTTGCGTACGATTCCCCTGCGGGCCTCAAGGCTGATGTGGAAAAACGTTTTGGTCAATTGCTTGAAATCCGCTGTGAAAACCCTTATCGGGCTCAAAGCGTGTTGCGAGATCATGGCTTTGAAGATGCAACCCTGTTCGGTCGTCGCGTTCAGGTCTTGGCGCGGGATGCCGAGGCGGTGAAGAACGATGTGCGAAAAGTCCTTGATGCTGCAAAGATTTCTGTACAAAGCATTGGTCGTTTGCCGCTAACCATGGAAAATGTGTTCGTACAGAATGTGTTGGATTTGGAACATAAGGCAGGGTTGGCCGCATGAATCTGACACGCCTTGCAGCGGTAATCGCCAAAGAATGGGCAGAAATCACCCGCGACCGCCTGTTTTTGGGATTGGCTTTCGTCGTTCCGCCGGTGCTTATGTTGGTATTTGGACTCGGGATGAATCTGGATGTTGAAAACATTCCTTTCGTCATCGTTGACCATGACCATACCCCGCAAAGTCGCGAATATGCCTATCGCATGATTGATTCGCGCTACTTTGATTTCAAGGGTTATCTGAATGACGAACACCAGATTCCGCGCCTTCTCAGTCGTGGGGCGGTGCGCGCAATCGTGGTGATTCCAGATAAATTTGAAGAGGATTTGGCTGCAGGGCACGCCGTAACCGTCCAGACCTTAATGGATGGATCGTTTCCCCTTCGCGCCAATATTGCGCGTGGTTATATTGGTGCCATCAACGCCTACTACACCCAAGAGTTGATTGCCAAACGACTCACCACTGCAGGCTTCAGTCAAAAACAAGCGCGTCAGCAGATGGGAAATCTCCGGCTGGAAATGCGTATGCTTTACAACCAGAGTGGCAAAAGCATCTGGTCCATGGCGCCTAAAATGGTGATGATGGTCTTGATGATGACTCCACCATTGTTGACAGCAGTGAGTTTGGTGCGGGAAAAAGAGCGTGGCTCCATCCTCAATATTTACGCTTCCACGGTAACTCGAGGCGAGTTTTTGTTGGGCAAGTGGTTGCCCTACGCCGGCATTTCAATGGTTAACGGTGTTTTACTATGGGCACTTGCAGTGTTCTATTTTCAGGCACCATTCAAGGGCTCGTTCGGATTCTATCTTTTGGCGACTTTCATCTATTCCTTTACCACCACCGGTATCGGCTTGTTGGTGTCTAGTTTCGTCAAGACCCAGATTGCTGCTGTGGTGATGACCATGGTTGTGACTTTGGTGCCGGCCATTCTCTTCTCGGGCATGTTGTTCCCCTTGAGTTCCATGGGTCCACAGGCCCAGGTCATCGCCTATCTGGCCCCCGCGATGCACTATGCAAGAATCATTGATGGCACTTTCATGAAGGGGGTTGGTCTCGACAAACTCTGGCCGTCCGTATTGTCCCTGCTGCTCTACGCCGTGGTGTTGTTCTCCCTGGCTTATTACTTTTTCACCAAGCGCCCCCAGGAGTGATGCGTCATGTCAGGGAGATTTGGCGAAATTTTACAGCACATGCGGGTCATGACCTTGAAGGAACTGTTGCAGTTCCGTCGGGACGTCTTTCTGCTGATCATTGTGGTCTATGCCTTTTCGGCGGACATCTATGTGGCGGGATCCGGTATTGAAATGGAACTCAAGCATGCTGCATTGACAGTCGCCGATTACGATCAGTCCTCTGCCTCGCGTGATCTGATTTACAGTTTTCGTGAGCCCCAGTTCAAGCTGCAGGGGATGGAAATGAACGCAGATCGTGCCATGGATATGCTGGATTCCGGCAAGACAATGCTTTACCTGGAAATTCCGGCAAACTTCAATAAGGCACTGCTGTCTGGAGATCCTGCTCAGATTCAACTCCTGGTGGATACCAGCAATTCCGTTTTGGGTTCGTTGGCGACCAGTTACGCAGCCCAGATCGTGGCGGGCTATGGCGTCCAGCGGGCAATGGAGCGACTTTCTGTCGCCGGTGCAATGGGTGGTTCCATGCCGATGGTGAATAGCGCCCACCGAGTCTGGTTCAATCCTAATGGACTCGACCGCTGGTTCGTCCCCATCAATGAAATGCTTACCATGATTACCATGCTCTCCATCATGCTGCCGGCAGCGGCCATGGTGCGCGAGAAGGAGCGCGGCACCGTGGAGCAGTTGTTGGTGTCGCCGCTGACGCCATTGGAAATCATGTTGCCCAAGGTGTTTGCCATGACCATGGTGATTCTCCTTGGCGTGACCGTCACCGTGTATGGCGTGCTCGGGCCGATATTTCATATTCCCTTTCGTGGCAATGTTTTCCTGTTTTACACATTGACTGCAATCTATGTCTTCAGCACCGCCGGCTTTGGCTTGGCAATTTCAACCGTAGTCAATAACCTGGCTCAGGTGGGCCTCATGGTGATCATGTTGTTGTCACCCATGCTCATGCTTTCCGGGACTTTTGTGCCTCCCGAGGCCATGCCGACGGTGCTTGGCTATCTGATGTTGCTTTCGCCTCTGCATCACTTCATTGAGATTGTCATGGGCATCCTGTTAAAGGGTGTTGGCCTCGATGTGTTGTGGCCCTCGGTGCTGGGTATGTTCCTGCTAGGTGGCGCTGTGTTTGGCTTTGGTACTTGGCGCTTCCGCCGTCAGTTTGGCTGATTTTCATCTGGCACGGCGGATCACGCTCGTTGCCCGAATCATGGCCGTTGTGACACGCTACCGCCTTGTTTTGGGGAGCCCATGGTCCGTCTACTGCTGTTGATCAATGTCGTTGTCTATTTGCTGCAATACACAGGGCCAGGGG
This sequence comes from Gammaproteobacteria bacterium, assembly GCA_011620145.1. Classification (GTDB taxonomy): domain Bacteria; phylum Pseudomonadota; class Gammaproteobacteria; order UBA5335; family UBA5335; genus Macondimonas. Next base: position 17,006 of record WOZT01000273.1, read on the forward strand.
AGTGGATTGTCCATTTCGCCCTCTGGCCCAGTGGCGAACCGGCTATGCTGCGGACCGACGAAGGCTGGGTTCAGGTCCCGCCGTTTCATATTTGGCAACTGGTCACCTACGGCTTTCTCCACGCCAATTTTTCCCACCTGTTCCTGAATCTCTTTGCACTGTGGATGTTCGGTACTGCCGTTGAGCGGTATTGGGGATCGGCTCGGTTTGCGGTGTATTACTTTGTTTGCCTAGTGGGTGCGGCGTTGGTCCAATTGGTTGCCATGTACCTGCATCTGCGGGCTGGCGGCGCGCCTTTCCCGACGCTCGGTGCCTCAGGGGCGGTTTTTGGTTTATTACTGGCCTTTGGCATGATGTTTCCGAATGAACGCATCATGTTGTTGTTCCCCCCGATTCCCCTCAAAGCAAAATGGTTTGTGCTGGGGTATGGCGGACTGGAGTTGTTTTTTGGCGTGGCGGGGATCGCCAGCAATATTGCACACTTCGCGCACTTGGGCGGGATGCTGTTTGGTTTTCTGCTGATACAATTCTGGCGCCGTCAATTTCCATTCGCTTTCTGAAAAATCCTCTTGCGCAGCCATTCA
>WOZT01000199.1 GCA_011620145.1 Gammaproteobacteria bacterium
TGGTGGTGGTGCTGGCGGGCGCTGTGGGGGCGGTCGTTGCCCTGCGGCGTCGGCGGCGCGGCGCTCCACGGTCCGTGACGCCCGCCCAGGTGCGGGAAGCCCTGCCGACTCCGCCACCCGCAGAGCTGCTCGAGCCGGTACCGACCCCTCCCAGCGCCGTACCGATGCCATCGACGGCGCCGAGTCCCGAAGCTCGGCCGCCATTGAAAGAGGCTCCCACGGCGCCGCCCCAGCCCGATCTGGCGCCGCCCGCCGCCTTGCCGGTCGAAGCCGCACCACCCGCCCCGAAACCCCAGCCGGTCGAGGCGCCGGCGCCAGTCCCGACGGTGGGCTGGCTGGGACGCATTCGCGCCGGATTGAGCAAGACGCGGGCCGGACTGGCCGAGGGTCTGGGCACCCTGTTCTTGGGCGGGAAGCGCCTGGACGACACGCTGCTGGAAGAGCTGGAAACCCGCTTGCTCGTCGCCGATGTGGGCCTGGATGCCACCCGCAGGATCCTGGATGGGCTGACGGAAAAGCTGGGTCGCAAGGACCTGCTGACGCCGGAGGTGGTGATGAACACCCTGGCTGCGGACATGACGGCGCTGCTTGCGCCATGCGAGCAGCCGTTGCGGATTCCCGGTGACTCCAAGCCGTTCGTCATCCTGGTGGTCGGCATCAATGGGGCCGGCAAGACCACCACCATCGGCAAGCTGGCGCATCACCTCAAGGCGGAGGGCCGCAGCGTGCTGCTCGCTGCCGGCGATACCTTCCGTGCCGCTGCGGTGGAACAGTTGCAGACCTGGGGGGCGCGTAACGACGTACCGGTCGTGGCCCAGCACACCGGCGCCGACAGTGCTTCGGTGATCTTCGATGCCGTGGCGGCCGGCCAGGCGCGCGGGATGGACGTGGTGATCGCCGATACGGCGGGGCGCCTGCACACCCAGTCCAACCTGATGCAGGAGCTGGCCAAGATCAAACGCGTGCTGGCCAAGCTGGATCCCGCTGCGCCCCATGAGGTGTTGTTGGTGGTGGATGGGGGTACCGGCCAGAATGCGCTCAATCAGGCCCAGCAATTCCATCAGGCCGTGGGACTCACCGGCGTGGCGATCACCAAGCTGGACGGCACGGCCAAGGGCGGCATGCTGTTTGCCATCGCCCAGAAACTGGGTGTGCCGATTCGCTTCATTGGCGTCGGGGAAGCGATCGAGGACTTGCAGCCCTTCGTGGCCGATGATTTCGTCGCTGCCCTGTTGGGCCTCGACGCTGCGGATGGGCGGGCTTGAATGGCGGGTGATCCGGGCGCCGCGCCAACTGCTGCGAGTCCCATTGTTCGCTTCGTGTCGGTCAGCAAGCGCTATGACCATGGCGGCGAGGCGCTCAAGGACGTGAGCTTTGCCCTGCCGCGCGGACAAATGGCGTTTCTGACCGGCCGCTCGGGGGCTGGCAAAAGCACCTTGTTGCGACTCATCGCCCTGCTGGAGCGACCCAGCCGGGGCCAGGTCCAGGTCTGTGGCGCCCAGTTGGCGCAGTTGGCGCGCCGGCAGATTCCCTATCACCGCCGCCGGGTGGGCTTGATCTTCCAGGATCACCGCCTGCTGGCCGATCGCACGGTATTCGAGAACGTGGCGCTGCCGCTGATCATCGCCGGTCGCCCGGCGGGCGAGGAGATGGCCCGGCGGGTGCGCGCGGCGCTCGATCAGGTGAGTTTGCTGCATCGCGAAACCGCCTGTCCGCCGACGCTTTCCGGCGGTGAACAGCAACGGGTGGGCATCGCCCGCGCCATTGTCGGCAAGCCCGAACTCTTGCTGGCCGATGAACCCACCGGAAACCTGGACCCCGCCTTGTCCCGCGACATCATGGATCTGTTCCGTCGACTCAATGCGGCGGGCACCAGCGTGCTGGTGGCCTCCCATGATCTGACCCTGATCCGCAGCTTAGGGAAACCCATGCTGGTCCTGGAAGACGGCGAACTGAGCCATGTCGATGAAGCGCTCAAACCAGCCGGTTAATCGGCGCCACCCGCGCCGGCCGGTCAAGCCGCCGGTGCAGGCCGCGCCGGCGACGCGGGCGGAACGATCGTCCCTGCGTCGGCGCTTGCGGGCCTATGGCGACATCCATCTGCAGACCGCTCGGGAAACCCTGCAGCGTCTGGTCCGTTTACGTCATGTCAGCCTGCTCACCTCGGTAGTCATCGGCCTGACCCTGGCCTTGCCGGCAGGCCTGTACGTGCTGGCCGACAACGTCCAAACCTTGCTGCCCGACTGGCGCGCGGATGCCCAGCTCTCGGTGTTCTTCAAGCCCGGCACCGATCTGGAGCGGGCGCGGGATCGGTTGCGGGAATGGGAGCGTCGGCCGGAGCTGATCCGGGCGGAACTGATTACCCCGGATGACGCCTTGGCCCAGATGCGTCAGTTGCCTGGCTTTGATGCCGCCATCGCGGCGCTGGGGGAAAACCCCTTGCCGCCCGTGGTGGTGCTCTGGCCGAAGCTGGACCGGGAGCTGCAGCCGCTGGTGGCGGATCTGCAGCGCGTGGCCGAGGTGGACCGGGTGCAACTGGACCGGGAGTGGCTGGAGCGTCTGTTGGCGCTGGGTGTCCTGGTCGGCCGGCTGGCCCGTCTGGTGGGGATATTGTTTGCGGTGGCGGTGCTGGTGGTGGTGGGCAACACCATCCGCATGGAGGTCCAGAACCGGCGCAGCGAGATCGAGATCATCAAACTGGTGGGCGGGACCGACCGCTTCATCCAGCGGCCTTTCCTCTATGCCGGCATCTGGTATGGCTTGTCCGGAGCACTGCTCGCCTGGTTCATCGTCCAGGTCAGCGTGGTCGTGATGAGCGGCCCCGTCGGGCGTCTGGCGGCGCTTTATCACAGCGAAGCCCGGCTGCATGGGCTGGACTTCGGCCAGTTCGTGTTCCTGATTCTGGCAGGCGTCGGCCTCGGCGGGATGGGCGCGTACTGGGCGGTGCGCGGCCAGATCCGGGCGATCGAGCCTCCTTGAGGCAATGGCCTCAGAGTTCGCGCAGCCCCTTGGCGCCGACCAGCAGGACCTCATCGGCGGGCCGCAGCGCGAACAGTCCCACCGTGACGATGCCGGGAATGTTGTTGAGGTCCTTTTCCCAGGCCACTGCATCGTCGATGCGCAAGCCGCTCACATCCAGAATCAGATTGCCGTTGTCGGTGACCACGTTTTCCCGCCACGCCGGGCGGCCGCCGCGCTTGACCAGTTGGCGGGCAACAAAGCTGCGGGCCATGGGGATGACCTCGATGGGCAGGGGAAAACGGCCCAGGCGGTCGACCAGCTTGCTGTCATCGGCGATGCACAGGAAGCGGCGGCTGGCCGCTGCGATGATCTTCTCCCGCGTCAGGGCCGCTCCCCCGCCCTTGATGAGGTGGCGCTTGGCATCGATTTCATCGGCGCCGTCCACATAGAGCGGGATTTCATCGGCCTGGTTCAGGTCGATCACCTCGAATCCCCGTGCCAGCAGCCGTTGGGCGCTGGCCTCGGACGCGGCGACTGCGGCGCGGATACGCACCCGACGAGCGGCCAGGGCATCAATGAACGCATTGACCGTGCTGCCGCTGCCCACCCCGAGGGTAATGCCCTCGGGAACCTGTTCGGCAGCAGCATGAGCGACTTGCTGTTTGTAGGGGTCCACCGCCATGGGAGCCTCGCGCTTGTAAGAGCCAATGGCGCATTCTAGCGCCTGGCGAGCGGTCAGAGCGAAAGCGGTGGATCAGCGCAGCAGCAGCGCCAGCAAACCGAGGCTGACCGCAAGGCCCCCAAGTCCAAAGCCCCAGATCAGCCCCCGCCGACGCTGCTGGGCGCGTGCGCGCAGGAAATCCAGTACCGCCTGGAATCGCACATCCACGACCGCATAGCCGCCAATGGCGCCATCGGGGCGCAGCCAGGGGCGGGCGGCGGAAATGCAATAGTCGCAGGTGGCCATGGAGATATAGGGTTCGGTGATGACCAGGTCTGCCTGGGCCTTGGCCTGTTGATAATAAGGCCGGGTGCTGCGGTCCTTGCCGCGCTGATTGGCGACTTTGTTGACCGTGAGGGTGCGGTTGACCGAGATGTTTTCGCTGCGTTGGATGCCGTTTTCGTCCAGCGTGTAGAGCAGCTCGACGAAGGGATAGCGGGCGACCAGATCACGCATGGTCTGGATCAGGGCTTCGTCGTCGTCCTGCAGGCTGTTCCCCAGCTTTTGCAGGGGTTCCATGATTGCCGCCATGAGCGTGCGGATCGGCTCAAGATGTTCTTCGTAAAGGCGCACGGTTTCGCGTTTTTCGCCGATGTGAACCGGCACTTCACCGCTGAGCTTCAACAAAAACTGGTTCAGGCTCGCCGATTGCAGGCGGATGATCATGGGCTCCTCCCGAGTTCGTGGCCGCGTTGAACGACCCTGCAGATTTCGAAAGCAACTATTGCGCCGAAAGCAACGTGTAATTTATTCAATTGCTTGCGTACTTTTTCCGGGTTGTTCTGCGTCATCGCGGCGCACATTCTACGCCTTTGTGTCAGTTTCGATGCAAGGGGGAACCGGATGGCTGGCGCGCCCGATGAGGAAATCCCAGTGCTCGGGCTGGACCGGCATCACCGACAGACGGTTGCCGCGCCGCAGCAACGTCAGCCCATCCAGTTCGGGGCAGCCGCGCAGCTCCGTGAGCGGCAGGGGACGCGGCAGGTGCCGGTCGTAGGCCACGTCCACCACATACCAGCGTGGCCGTTCCGGCACGCTGCCCGGATCGTAGTGCGGGTCGGTGGGATCGAAGGCGGTGGGGTCGGGATAGGCTGCGCTGACGATCGTGGCCAGCCCCACGATCGCCGGAACGGGGCAGTTGGAGTGGTAGAACAGCACCCCGTCCCCAACTTGCATCTGGTCGCGGATCATGTTGCGCGCCTGGTAGTTGCGCACGCCATCCCAGGGTTCGCGGCCGCGCCGGCGCAGATCATCGATCCCAAAGGTGGTCGGTTCGGTTTTCATCAGCCAGTAGGCCATCAGGGGTTTCCTCGGCGGGGATGACAGCGGATCCAGCCCTGTTCGGTGACCACGCCGGACAAGGGGATGTCCCACGGCCGGGCTGGAAGCTGCGCGATTTCCTGGAAGCCATAGGCCAGACCCAGCAATCGTGGCGGCAAGGCCGGCCTGCGGCGCTTGAAGGCAAACCGGCGATCGTAATAGCCGCTGCCCATGCCCAATCGCCCGCCGTGCCGGTCGAAGCCGACCAGCGGCATGAGCACCAGATCAATGCGCCAGATCGGCCGCAGGACACGGCCCACGGGCTCGGCAATGCCGAATCGGTTGCGTTTCAGGACGGTACCGGCGCCGCAGGGAACGAAATCCATCCAGAACGGCGTGTGGTGGTGCAGGCGCGGCAGGACGACCGTTTTTCCGCTTTGCCGCGCCCTGGCCGCAAGCATCCGGGGGTCGACCTCGCCATCGGCGGCATGGTAGAGGGCGATGCAGCGGGCCGCGCGCCACGCGGGCAGGCGCTGGAGACGTTGCAGGATGCGACGATCCCAAAGCCGGTGCAGTCGCCGCGGTAACCGGCGGCGGCGATTGCGCAGGTCTCTGCGCAGATCAGGCAGCGGCGGGAGCGGGGCGTCGGTCGGTGCGATGCGGGGCGCGGTGTTCAAATCTTCGCTGGCAATGCGGGCCGGAATGATGATTAGGGGACGCCTCCCGCCTGTGCCGTGGCTGCCCGTGACCTTGAACCAAGGGTCCAAGTGGGCGGAATGACGGTACCTGAAGGCTTTCCGCTGCGGGGCGGACCTGCACAAGGGCACCATTCGATCCCAACCCGGGGTTTGTATTTAGGCTCAAGGGTACCCTGGGCGGCCCTCGAACACCGCAGGAGGCGTCGTTGGGCTAGTCTGGCGTGTGGATCTTCCGGATGCAAGGGCTCAAGGGGCTGGGCCTTCCAGGGCGTGCAGCACTTTCTCATGCAGCGCTTCCATGCGACGATCCAGGCCTTCGGAACCGGCAGCGGCCTGCTGCTGGCGCAACAGCTCTTCCGCCAGGTTGAGCGCGGTCATCGCCAGGATGCGTTCCAGGCCCACGACCTTGCCTCTGTCGCGAATCTGTTGCATTTTCCCACTCACCAGCTCGGCCGAGGCCAGCAGCAGGGCGCGTTCGGCGGGGGTGCAGGACACCTGATAGCTGCGTTCCAGCAATTGAATGCTGACGGTGGTGCGCTCAGCCGAGGGTGCGTTCATCCGGCGGTGTGCTCCATGGCCTTGAGCCGGTTGACGATGGCTTCGATCCGGCTGCGCGCCAGTTCATTTTTTTGCATCAGGTTGGCGCGTTCAGTCGCCAGTTGGTCCAGCCGCAGGCGCAGACCGGCATTCTCCCGGCGGAGCGTTTCCATTTGCTGCACCAGGGCCAGCACCTGCGATTCCAGACGATCAAACACCGATTGGCTCATGGGCGCATCCACGCAGGGGAGAGCGACACGAATCGAACGGTTAGACTATAAAGCGCTCCATGACATGGGGCAAACCGGATCCCATTGAGTGATCTCGCAAATCGTGACGGGGTGTTTGGATGGCGCAACGGGTGAGCTTCGAACTTCTGACCGAGACGCTGATGACCTGTCCGGACGGCCCTGGGCCGGCGGAGTGTCATGGCCAGATCTGCGGGCTGTTCTGTGGCAGTGCCAAGGCGACCGTGATCGACGCGTTTCTGGAGCGCTGGGCGCGGGATGCCGAGGAGAACGTGAACGCAGGCGCGCACGCGGTGTTGCGGCGCATGCTGTCCGAAAGCCAGGCCGCGCTGGAAGACACCGATTTGGCCTTTGCGCCCTTGCTCCCCGCCGATGCGGTTGCACTGGATGTGCGGGTGGGGTCGCTGGCCGAGTGGACACAGGGGTTCCTGTATGGCCTGGTGGAGGCGGGCGCTGACTGGGCCGATGCGCCTGAAGCGGTGCGCGAGATCATCACCGATTTTGCCGAAATCGCCCGGTTGCGCGCCGGCGGGCTGGCGGACGAGGACGATGAGCAGTCCTATGCCGAGCTGGTGGAATATGTGCGCATGGGAACCCTCTTGATGCATGCGGAAGGGGCGCAGGCGAGGAAGGTCGCTGCGGAGCGTGGGCCATGACGGCGGAATACGCGCGTCGCCGGCGACGGCTGATGCAGGCCATTGGTGAGCGGGGCATGGCCATTCTTCCCTCGGCGGTTGAACGGGTGCGCAACCGCGACACCCATTACCCCTTCCGTCAGGACAGTGATTTTCTGTATCTGAGCGGCTTTCCCGAGCCCGAAGCAGTGATCGTGCTGATGCCAGGTCGGCCGCAGGGGGAATACATCCTGTTCTGTCGCGAGCGCAACCCCGAACGCGAGCAGTGGGACGGTTTGCGTGCGGGGCCGGAGGGCGCCTGTGGCCATTTTGGCGCCGATGACGCCTTTCCCATCGAGGACATCGACGACATCCTGCCGGGTCTGATGGAAGGGCGGTCACGCATCCACTACACCCTGGGGCGGGACGCCGGTTTCGATCAGCGCGTGGTGGGCTGGGTCAGGCGTCTGCAGGAACAGTCTCGCGCCGGGGTCCATGCCCCGTGGGAAATCGTGTCCCTGGAGCATCATCTGCACGAGATGCGCTTGTTCAAGGGGCGCGGCGAGCTGGCCCTGATGCGCCGGGCGGCGGCCATCACGGCGGCGGCCCATGCGCGCGGCATGGCCGAGTGCCGCGCGGGCTGGCGCGAGTATGCCCTGGCGGCGGAATACACCCACGAATTCACGCGCCACGGCGCCACCCATGCCTATCCGCCCATCGTCGGCGGCGGCGCCAACGCCTGCATCCTGCATTACATCGAAAACGCAGCGGTGTTGAAAAAGGGCGATCTGGTGCTGGTGGATGCCGGCGCCGAGCTGGAAGGGTACGCCGCTGATGTGACGCGCACCTTCCCCGTGGGCGGGCGCTTCAGCGGTCCCCAGCGGGACATCTATGCCTGTGTGCTGGCAGCCCAGGCCGCCGCCATTGCCGCTGTCAAACCCGGCGCGGACTGGAACGCCCCCCATGAGGCGGCGGTGCGGGTATTGTGCGAAGGCCTGCGGGATCTGAAGATCCTGCCGGGCAGCCTGGAGGAGATCCTGGCGTCCCAGAGCTATCGGCGCCATTACATGCACCGCACCGGCCATTGGCTGGGGCTGGACGTGCACGATGTGGGCGATTACAAGGTGGATGACCAGTGGCGGGTGCTGGAGCCGGGCATGGTGCTGACCGTGGAGCCGGGTTTGTACCTGCGGCCGGCCGAGGATCTCGCCCCGTGCTACGCGAACATCGGCGTGCGCATCGAGGACGACGTGGTGGTCACACGCACGGGCTGTGAGGTGTTGACCGCGCAGGCGCCCAAGGAAATCGCCGAGGTGGAGGCGGTCATGCGCTCATGAGCGTGCGCAGGCTGCACGGCACGGCCGAGGCGGATCATGACGTGATCCTGGTGGGCGCGGGCCTGGTGGGGGCGGCCTTGGCCCTGGCCTTGGCGCCCCTGTCGCTGCGCATTGCCCTGGTGGAGGCCCAGCCGCTGGAGCGCATGGAGCAGCCCGGTTACGACGAGCGCAGCACGGCGCTGTCCTATGCCTCCGTGCGCATTCTCGAATCCCTGGGGCTGTGGGGGATGCTGGCGGATCATGCCAGTCCCATCCGCCACATTCATGTGTCTCAGCAGGGTGGATTCGGAATCAGCCGCTTCGATGCCCGCGAGGTTGGCGTGGATGCGCTGGGGCAGGTGGTTCCCAATCATCGACTGATCGAGGTCTTGCTGGATCGGCTACCGCAGCAGCCCGGCCTGACCCTGCACGTTCCTGCCCGGGTGACGGCGGTGAGCCAGGATGGGGCGCGCATGCGGGTGCGCCTGGAAGGCCCCGAGGGGCCAATGGATCTGAGCAGCCGCTTGCTGGTGGCGGCCGATGGGGCCGAATCGCCCGTGCGGGCCCTGCTGGGTATCGGCGTGACGCGGCGGGATTATGGGCAAAGCGCCATCATCGCCAATGTGACCCCGGGATTGCCCCACGGGGGGCGGGCTTTCGAGCGCTTCACCCCCGAGGGTCCCGTCGCCCTGCTGCCGCTGGGCGAGCGCTGCGCCCTGGTCTGGACCGTGCCGTCGCGCGCCCAGGAATGGGCGCTGGAACTGTCGGAAGGGCGCTTCCTGGATCAACTGGAGGCCCGTTTCGGTCGTCGTCTGGGACGTTTCCAGCGGGTAGGGCGTCGCCAGGCCTATCCCCTGAGCCTGGTGCGCGCCCGGCGCATGGTGGAGGGCCGCGCCGTGCTGTTGGGCAACGCCGCGCATGCCATCCATCCGGTGGCGGGGCTGGGGTTCAACCTGGCGCTGCGGGAGGCGGCAATCCTGGCGGAGGTGCTGGCCCAAGGCCACGATCCGGGTGATCGGGACGTGCTGGAGCGTTTCGAGCAGCGGGTGCAGCCCTACCAGGATCGGCTCATTGCCTTCTCCGACCGACTGCCACGGCTGTTCGGACAGCGCTTTCCCGGCTTCAGCCATGCCCGCAGTCTGGGCCTGCTGGGTCTTGATCTGTTGCCGGGCGCCAAGACCGGTTTTGTCCTGCACGCCATGGGTCTGGATGGCGCCATGCCGGCCCTGGCCCGGCAAACGGACCCTGGCGCACGGATGGAAACTGGCCCATGACGCATGCCACCGAACGCTGTGATGTCGCCATTGTCGGTGGGGGCCTGGTGGGCACCCCGCTGGCCTGTGCCCTGGCCGAGCTGGGATTGTCCGTGGCACTGGTGGAGGCCGCCCTGCCGCCACCCCTGGCGCCGGAGTCTCCCCTGGACATTCGGGTTTCCGCCATTGCACCGGCCAGTGAGGCTTGGCTGCGCGCCTTGGGCGTCTGGCAACGCATGCCGGAGACGCGCCTGTGCGCTTATCGGCGCATGCATGTCTGGGACCGGGGCGGGGCGATCGATTTCGATGCCGCCACGGTGCCGGCCGAACGGCTGGGCACCATCGTGGAGAACCGCCTGATCCAGCAGGCGGCCCTGGAGGCGCTGGGCGAGCATCCCCGGATTCGTTGTTACGTCCCGCTGCGGGCCAAGGCCCTGGGTTGGAGCGGGGAGCGGGCGCGCTTGACGCTGGCGGATGGGACGGTGCTGGAGGCGGCCCTGGTGGTTGGCGCGGATGGGGCCGATTCGGGAATCCGCGCCCTGGCGGGCATTCCCAGCTTCGGCCACGACTACGACCAATGGGCCATCATGACCCAGGTGCGGACCGAGCGGCCGCACGACCACACCGCATGGCAGCGCTTCCTGCCGGATGGTCCTCTGGCCTTCCTGCCGTTGGCGGATGGCCGCTGCGCCATTGTCTGGTCCTGCACCACGGCCATCGCCCGCGCTTACATGGACCTGCCCGATGAGGCATTCCTGCGGGCGTTGACCGATGGCAGCGAGGGTCTGCTTGGAACGGTCCTCGCCTGTGGGCCGCGGGTCAGTTTCCCGCTGCGGCTGGTCCATGCCGTGCGTTATGTGGGGGAGCGCGTGGTGCTGGTGGGGGATGCGGCGCATCTGGTCCATCCCCTGGCGGGGCAGGGGGTGAACCTGGGGTATCAGGATGCCATGGCCCTGGTGACGGCCATTCGTCAGGGACGCGCGCAGGGACGTGATGCGGGAGAATCCTGGGTTCTGGGTCGCTATCAACGCCTGCGTCGCGCGCACAATCTGCTTACGGCGGGTTCGATGGATGGCTTCAAATACCTGTTCGGAAACGTGAACCCGGTCCTTTCGGGCTTGCGCAACTTAGGCCTGGCCGGCGTGGATCGGCTGGGGCTGGTCAAGCGCGCTATCATGCGCCAGGCCATGGGACTGAATCCGGATGTGCCAGAGGTCGGCAAAGAAGGCTGAACCCGACGCCTTTTTGTTGCGGTAGTATGCACCGCTGGCCAGTCAGGTCGGCCGGTCCTTTTTTAGCCAGGAGGCTGCGTGAACCAGCGTACCGTCCTTTATGACAGCCACGTGGCGGCGGGTGGGCGGATGGTGCCCTTTTCCGGTTGGGACATGCCCTTGCATTATGGCTCCCAGTTGCAGGAACACCACCGCGTGCGGGCCGAAGTGGGGATGTTCGACGTCTCCCACATGACGGTCATCGACCTGGCCGGTCCCGGGTCCCGGGCCTTCCTGCGGCGCCTGCTGGCGAACGATGTGGCCCGGCTCAGCGCGCCTGGCAGCGCCCTCTATGGCTGCATGCTGAACCATGAAGGCGGGATTCTCGACGACCTCATCGTCTATCTCCGCGGCGAGGAGCGCTTCCGTCTGGTGGTCAATGCCGCCACGCGCGACAGCGATCTGTCCTGGATGCGGGCGCGGCTGGCGGAAATGCCGGATGCGGCGCAACTGACCCATCGTCCCGATCTGGCGATGCTGGCGGTACAAGGCCCCATGGCCGAACTCGCCCTGGCAAAGGTGTTTTCTGCCGAGACGATGTCCGCCGTGCATGCGTTGTCTGCGTTCCAGTTCATCGAGCGGCCGGAAGGCTTCATCGCCCGCACCGGCTATACAGGCGAGGACGGCTTTGAAATCCTGCTGCCGGCGCAAGCAGCGCCGGCCCTGTGGCGCGCGCTGTTGACGGCAGGCGTGCCGCCCTGCGGCCTGGGCGCCCGGGACACGCTGCGCCTGGAAGCGGGCCTGAGCCTGTACGGCACCGATCTGGATGCGGACCACACACCCCAGGAATGCGGTCTGGGCTGGACCGTGGCCTTGGCGCCGGAGGGACGGGACTTCATCGGCCGCGCCGCTCTGGCGGCGCGCACCCCCCGTTGCCGCCAGGTGGGTCTGGTGCTCCAGGGCCGCGGCGTGCTGCGCAATGGTCTGACGGTGCGCTTGCCGGGTGGGGCGGAAGGCCGGATCACCAGTGGCGGTTTTTCTCCGACCTTGCAGCGCGCCATTGCCCTGGCGCGGGTGCCGCTGGGGCCTGCAAGTCTTTGCGAGGTCCTGCTGCGAGGTCAGGCGCTACCGGCCCGGGTGGTCAAGCCGCCTTTCGTGCGGCATGGACTGGCCTGTGTTGACCTGAACAGCCTTTAAGTCTCCCGAGTTTTCCATGGAGTTTCCGTAATGAGCCAGATTCCGGCCGATCTCAAGTATGTGTCCACCCATGAATGGCTGCGCTCTACGGCCGATGGCAGCCTCGAGGTGGGGATTACCGACCACGCCCAGGACGCCCTGGGCGACCTGGTGTTCGTGGAGCTGCCCGAGGTGGGGCGCGAGGTGACGGCGGGCGAGGCTTGCGCCGTCGTGGAATCGGTGAAGGCCGCCTCCGACATCTATGCCCCGGTGGCAGGTCGGATCGTGGCGGTCAATCCGGTACTCATCGACCAGCCCGAACAGGTGAACCAGGACTGCTACGGGAGCGGCTGGCTGTTTCGGCTGGTGCCGGCATCCTCGGCGGAGCTGACGGCGTTGCTGGATGCGCAGGCCTATCGCGACCTGTTGAATCAGGGCGCTTGAGGAGAAAGGTCGCGATGCCATTCATTCCCCATACGGCCGATGACGTACAGGCCATGCTGGCAGCGATCGGAGTGCCTGAGATCGCCAGCCTGTTCGATGAGATTCCCGCCTCCTTGCGCTGGACCCGTGTGGAGGGTGTGCCGCCAGGTTTGCCGGAGATGGCGATCAACCGCCTCATGCGCGAGCGCGCCGCCAAGGATGCGGCCGATCTGTGTTTCCTGGGCGCGGGAGCCTATGAACACCACATCCCCGCTGCGGTCTGGGAGATTGCCACCCGCGGAGAGTTCTACAGCGCCTATACGCCCTACCAGGCCGAGGCCAGTCAGGGCACGCTGCAACTGATCTACGAATACCAGTCCATGATGACTGCGCTGATGGCCATGGATATCTCCAATGCCTCCCTCTACGACGGCGCCTCGGCGCTGGCCGAGGCGGTGCTGATGGCGCTGCGGGCCAATCGCCACAATGATGCGCAGCGGGTGTGGATGCCGGCCGCGGTGCATCCCCACTACCGCGAGACGGTGCGCACCATCGTCGAGGGCCAGGGCATCGAGCTGGTCGAAGTGCCTTATGATCCGGCGACGGGGGTGACCCTGGCGGCGTCGCTGGACGCATTGCCCGACGCGGCGGCCCTGGTGGTGCCCCAACCCAATTTCTTTGGGCGTCTGGAAGATATTGATGCCCTGACCGACGCCGCCCGGGCGCGAGGGGCCTTGGTCATCGCCCTGGTCAATCCCCTCGCCATGGCGATACTCAAGCCACCCGGACAATGGGGTGATGCGGCCGGCGGCGGAGCGGATATTGCCTGTGGCGAGGGCCAGCCCCTTGGTGTTCCCCTGGCGGGCGGCGGTCCTTACTACGGTTTTTTGTGCTGCCGCCGCGAGCATGTCCGGCAGATGCCCGGTCGGATTGTGGGACGGACCGTCGATCGCGATGGCCGTGCGGGATTCACCCTCACCCTGCAGCCGCGCGAACAGCACATCCGGCGTGCCAAGGCCACCTCCAACATCTGCACCAACCAGGGGCTGATGGTGACGGCCTCCACCATCCACATGGCGCTGCTGGGCGCCGAGGGACTGGCCCGCGTCGCCCTCACCTCCCATGCGCGTGCCCATGCGCTGGCGACTCAGCTGGCCGCCTTGCCGGGGGTCATGCTGCGATTCGGCGGACCGTTTTTCCATGAGTTTGTCCTGGTCCTGCCTCGACCCGTGGCGCCTGTGCTTGATGCCCTGGCCGGCGCGGGCATCCTGGGGGGCTTTGATCTGTCCGGGACCTATCCGGAACTGGGGCATGCGCTGCTGGTGTGCGCCACTGAAACCCGTACCCCGGCTGATCTGGCGCGCTATGCCGCGGCGCTGGAACAGATCCTGGTCGCTTAAGGAGCATTGGACCCGAGCATGGAACCATCACGGAATACCCCAAGCCCGCCACTGATCTTCGAACAGGGTGCGCCCGGGCGGCGCGCCTATGCCCAGGCCCCGGCCGCCACGGCGCAATGGGACGACCTGCCCCTGCACTTGCGTCGTGCGGAGCCGCCCTGCCTGCCCGAGGTTTCCGAGCTGCAGGTCGTGCGGCATTACACCCGGCTGTCGCAGCGCAATTTCTCCATCGACACCCAGTTCTACCCGCTGGGTTCGTGCACCATGAAATACAACCCGCGGGCCTGCAACACGCTGGCGATGCTGCCGGGTTTCCTCAATCGTCACCCACTGGCCCCTGCCGCCGGGGGGCAGGGTTTCCTGGCCTGTCTGCATGAGCTGCAGGAAATCCTGCAGGCGGTGACCGGCATGCAAGCCGTCTCCCTGACGCCCATGGCGGGTGCCCAGGGCGAGTTGGCCGGGATGGCCATGATCCGCGCCTATCATCGCGCCCGCGGTGATCATGCCCGCACCGAGGTGCTGGTCCCCGACGCCGCTCACGGCACCAATCCCGCGACGGCGGTGATGTGCGGCTATACCGTGCGGGAGATTCCCACCGACCGGTCGGGCGATGTGGATCTGGCGGCCCTCAAGGCGGCGTTGGGACCCCAGACCGCCGCCATCATGCTCACCAATCCCTCCACCCTGGGCGTGTTCGAGCGGCGCATCACCGAGATTGCCGGGCTGGTGCACGAGGCCGGCGGCCTGCTCTACTACGATGGCGCCAACCTGAATGCCATCCTGGGTCAGGTGCGTCCTGGCGACATGGGTTTTGATGTGGTGCACATGAATCTGCACAAGACCTTCGCCACTCCCCACGGCGGCGGGGGTCCCGGCTCCGGTGCAGTGGGGGTGGGCGAACGCCTGCAACCGTTCCTCCCCATCCCCTATGTCCTGCGCGAGGGGGAAACCTATCGCTGGGCCGAGCGCGCCGACTGCCCCGAAACCATCGGCCGGCTGTCGGCCTTCATGGGCAATGCCGGGGTGTTGTTGCGGGCCTATGTCTATGCCCGGCTGCTGGGAGCGGAGGGCATGGCGCGGGTGGGGGCTTATGCCACCTTGAGCGCCAACTACCTGCTCGCGCGCCTGACGGCGCTGGGCTACGAGCCGGCCTATCCGGGGCGGCGCGCCAGCCATGAATTCACCTTGAGTCTCAAGGAATTGACGACGCGCACCGGAATCACTGCCCTGGATGTGGCCAAACGGCTGCTGGATCACGACTTCCACGCCCCGACGGTCTATTTTCCGCAACTGGTGCCCGAATGCCTGCTGATCGAGCCGACCGAAACCGAGAGCAAGCAGGATCTGGACCGCTTCGTCGCGGCCATGGCGTCGATCCGGGACGAAGCGGTCCAGGCGCCGGAGCGGTTGCGGGAAGCGCCTCATCACCTGCCGGTGCGGCGGCTGGATGAAGTGCGGGCGGCGCGCGAACCGGATTTGCGCTGGCAACGCCCCCATGCCACGCCAACCGATAATCTGGCCTGAAACAACGACCCCAGGATGCCCATGAACGCCTTGATCAGCGGTTCCCTTGCCTATGACACCATCATGGTGTTCCCCGAACGCTTCCGGGATCACATCCTGCCGGAAAAGGTGCACATGCTGAATGTGTCCTTCCTGGTGCCGGAGTTGCGCCGCGAGTTCGGCGGCTGCGCCGGGAACATCGCCTATAACCTGCGCCTGCTCGGTGGGCAGGGCCGGCCTTTGGGAACGGTGGGCGAGGATTTCGAACCCTATCGCCGCTGGCTGGACCACTGCGGGATCGACCAGCAGGACTTGCTGACCGTTCCCGGCACGTATACGGCCCAGGCCTATATCACCACCGATCTGGACGACAACCAGATCACGGCCTTCCATCCCGGCGCCATGAATCACGCCCATGACAATCCGGTTCGTCCCGCCGCGGATATCGGCCTGGGCGTGGTGGCCCCCAACGGCCGCCAGGGCATGCTTGATCATGCCCGGCAGTTTGCCGAGGCCGGCATTCCCTTCCTGTTCGATCCCGGCCAGGGCTTGCCGATGTTCAACGGCGGCGATCTGATGGCCTTCATCGACCAGGCCACCTGGGTGGCGGTCAATGAATACGAGGCGGCGTTATTGGAAGAGCGCACCGGCCATTCCCTGGAGCGGCTGGCGGGGCGCGTGGCGGCCCTGATCGTCACCCGCGGCGCGCAGGGATCATTGATTCATACGAAGGGCGCTGTGCTGGAGATCCCGGCGGCCCGTCCCGATGCGGTGCGCGATCCCACCGGTTGCGGCGATGCCTATCGCGCGGGATTGATCTTCGGGTTGCAGCGGGGGCTGGATTGGGCGCTGACGGGGCGGGTCGCTTCCCTGA
Organism: Gammaproteobacteria bacterium; assembly: GCA_011620145.1. Classification (GTDB taxonomy): domain Bacteria; phylum Pseudomonadota; class Gammaproteobacteria; order UBA5335; family UBA5335; genus Macondimonas. Next base: position 16,196 of record WOZT01000199.1, read on the forward strand.
TGGGGGCGATCAAGGTGGCCCATCCGGGCACCCAGAACCATCGTTTCGAACGCGCCGAATTCGAAGCCCGGTTCCGAGAGGCATTCGGCATGGCGCTGGCCTGATAATCAAACCAAGTGGCCGGGATCCGGATGCTGTGTTCGCTGGTTTTATTCGCGCTGGGCTATGGTGTGGTTTACCTGGTTTCCACCGAATATCGACCGGCCCGCTACGGCGCCTTGCTGTGCACGGATCCGGCGGCGCTGCCGGGGGGGCGCTGGAACAGTGATTATGATGGCGCCTGGCTGGGCGCGCAGGGCTGTCTCTATGACCCCGCCAAACGGGGTCTGGAGGAGGTCCCGGCGGTGCGTGATCCGCGCAGCTTCGTCCCCGGTACGGCTGAGCTGATCTATGTGAATGGCGCCAACCATCGCGTGGATTGGACGCTGCCCGAGCTGCATCTGCTGGCGCAGCAGACCGGCGGCCCGGTGATCAGTGTTTACAACGCCACGGAGGGCGGGCGCGTTCCGGATGCCATCCATGACGCGCGTCAGGGTGCGGCGAGCCCGCCGGTGGCGACACTGGCAACCGCCATCCTGCAGCGTCTGGAGGCCGGCGGCGAGATCCATCTCAAGGCCAACAGTCAGGGCGCAATCCATCTGCGCCATGCCCTCGAACAGGTGCGTGCAAGCTTGTCGGCCCGCCTTGCGGCGGACGATGTGGCGCACAGCCTGCATCGCATCCGGGTGGAAACGGCCGGGGGCGCAGCGGCCCGCTGGCCGGATGGGCCGCGCTATGTGCATTACGTGAACCTGCGCGATCCGGTGCCGAAGCGCGCCGGCGTGCTGTCCAAGGGCGCCCATGCTGGCGCCGGCGCGGTGCTCGCCACCTTCAGTGACTTTGATTCCGATCCGCTGGAGCCCAAATACCGATTTGTCGGACCGCTGTCCCGGCGCTTCGTGGGCGTCCATGGTTTTGGCATTTATCACCGCCACCGCCAGCCGTTCGATCTGCTCTATGCGCACAGCCGACCCGGCACGGTCCAGACCATTTCCCTCGATGGGCGGGCTGCTGCGGGCGGCTGAACAAGGAGCGGAACGGCAGCTTCGCCTTCCAAACACCACGGGTTGGTCCAGGCCCTGCCCGCAGCGTATGCAAGCCATTAGCCCGGCCCATCAGTGAGTCGGGTCAATGGTCCGGAAGATTCTGTGTGATGCTCATGGGAACGGATGCAGCGGCCGATGCCGGGGCGGGAACGGTGCGCGTCGCCCGGGGCGTGCCGCTCCGTGAAAGGGAATGGCTTTTGCCCGCGTGACATCGTGCCCGTGCCGGGGGGCATGAGGGCATGCATTGATCGCAGGCCGCTGTTGGGGTAGCATTCTGCCT
>WOZT01000282.1 GCA_011620145.1 Gammaproteobacteria bacterium
AGACTGATGGGGGCAGCATTATAACCGTTAATGGGGGTTGCCCGGCAGTCGGGCCGGACCATGGCCGCCACACGCCTGGCGCGGGCTCGCGCCGACAGATCCGTTCTCATCCGGGAAGGAAGGGCCCGCCGGTTCCATCCTTGCCGCGGCTTGACCTGTGTGCCGCGTACAGGGTTTACCTTGGTCCTGCGGCAAGAACAGCCCGCCCACCCCTGACGACTCGGCACCGGAGAACCTGCCGCGGCGGCGCGTTTGTGCAACCCCTCTGTGCTGCGGCGGGTGCTGCGCTATCCGCGCCGGGCCTTCGCCGAAGCGGACGTGGACGACCACAGGGAACCGCTGGCTGCCGCTTCGGAGCAGCATTTCATCGCACATCAGAGGAGGATTGGACATGAGCGCCGGTCGCGCCCACGAGGAGCTACCCATGAATCGAAGGGGACATATATGACCACTTCCTTCGAACGATTGACACGCCGCAGGTTCGTGCAGGGGCTTGCTTCATCTGCGGCACTGGGCGTGCTGAATTCATGGCCGGCGCGGCTGCTGGCTGGGGATAGCAGTCCTGCCGAGCTGAGCGGTACGGCGTTCGACCTTGAGATCGCTGAGCTGCCGGTGAACTATACGGGCCGGATAAGCATCGCCACAGCCGTCAACGGCCAAGTACCGGCGCCGTTGCTGCGCATCCGCGAGGGCGACACGGTCACCATTCGCGTAACCAACCGCCTGAGCGAACTGACGGCCGTGCACTGGCACGGCCTGATCCTGCCGGCGGACATGGATGGCGTGCCCGGCATCAGCTATCCGGGCATCGCGCCCGGCGAGACCTTCACCTACCGCTTTACCGTGCGCCAGACCGGCACCTACTGGTATCACGCGCACACGCTGCACGAGCAGACCGGGCTGTTCGGCGCGATCGTCGCCGAGCCGCGCATGCCGCGTCCGGCCCGCGCCGAGCGCGACTACACGGTGCTGCTCAGCGACTGGACCGACGAGAACCCGCTGCAGGTGTACCTGAACCTGAAGAAGATGGGCAGCTACTACAACTACGGCCTGCCCACCACCGGCGACTTGCTCGCAGACTTGTCACACCTCGGGCTCTCTGGAGCACTCGCGCGCCGGCAGATGTGGAACCGTTCGCGCATGAACCCAAGCGACTACAGCGACGTGTCGGCGGCGACTTACACCTATCTCATGAACGGCGCCACGCCCGCGACCAATTGGACCGGCATCGCGCGCGCCGGCGAGCGCGTGCGGCTGCGCTTCATCGGCGCCGGCACCGCGACCTACTTCGACGTGCGCATTCCGGGCCTCAAGCTCACCGTGGTCGCAACCGACGGACAGGACGTGGAGCCGGTGGAGGTTGACGAGTTCCGGCTCGGCCCTGGTGAGACCTACGACGTGATCGTGCGGATGCCCGATGACCGCGCCCACACGATCTTTGCGCAGTCTATGGACCGCAGCGGCTTCGCCCGTGGCACGCTGGCGCCGCGAGCCGGAATGGAAGCCGACGTGCCGCGGCCCGACGCGCCAACCTGGCTGGCTGAGGTCGATATGATGGGCGCGATGGCCGAGATGGAGGCGATGGCCAAGTCGATGCCGGACATGGTCATGCCGCAACCGGCGAAGGCGCGGCACGCCCGCACGGAGTACGGTCCCGGCGTCGACATGCGCGTGGACTACCCCCGCACCAATCTCGACGATCCCGGCGTGAACCTGCGCGACAACGGCCGCCGGGTGCTGACCTACGCCGACCTGTGCACCATCGGCGGCGCGCTCGATGGGCGCGAACCGGGCCGTGAAATCGAGCTACATCTGACCGGCAACATGGAGCGTTTCGAGTGGTCGATCGATGGCGTCAAGTTCAGCGACGCCAAGCCGATCCATTTCCGCAGCGGCGAGCGGCTGCGAATCATCCTGTCCAACGACACCACCATGACGCATCCCATGCACTTGCATGGCATGTGGAGCGAACTGGAATCCGAGCACGGCAAGTTTCAGGCGCGCAAGCACACGATCACAGTGCAGCCGGCGCAGCGGATCAGCTTCGCCGTGACCGCCGATGCGCCAGGACGCTGGGTGTTCCACTGTCACCTGCTCTACCACATGGCGGCCGGGATGATGCGCGAAGTGGTGGTCGCATGAACCTGTTAACGATGTCTCGTCCAGTCGCTGCACTGCTCGGCGCCCTGCTCCTGGGGACCCGGCCGGCATTTGCCGCACAGCCCGAAACCGCTCCGCCGGAGCGGGATCACAGCGCGATGCCGATGCCGGACGGCATGGCAGGGCATTCCATGGGGAGCAGCCCACAATTGCCGACGAGCGCCAAGCCCACGGACATGAAGATGGACATGGGCTCGATGCCGGATCCCGATGCGCCGATGGAAAAGATGGATATGGGATCGATGCAGGGCGGCAGCGCGCCGCCCGACGCGCGCGATCCGGACGCCTACGCCGAGGGTTTCGTCTATACGGGCATGCCGGGCATGGAAGAGGCTGACCAGATCGTCTTCGGCAAGCTGCTGGCTGATGAGCTGGAGTTTCTTTCTGGAAACGAGGGCGAGGGTTTTAACTGGAGTGTCGAGGGCAACTATGGCGATGACAAGAACAAGGTGTGGCTGCGGACACAGGGACAGAAAATACCGGGCCAACCGATCGACCCGACCACCGACGGCGAGGTGCTGTGGTGGCATCCATATACGGCGTTTTGGGGAACGCAGCTTGGCCTGCGGCAGGATTTCGGGCCTGGCGCACATCACTATCTGGCGGCCGGCATCGAGGGGCTGGCACCGTACTGGTTCGACGTAGAGGCCACCGGTTACGTTGGTGAAGACGGGCGGTTATCCGCGCGGTGCAAGGCATTCTATGACCTGCGCTTCACCAACCGCCTGATCCTGGCGCCCAGCATCGAAGCCAACGTCTACAGCAGGTCCGAAGACCAGCGCGGGTTGGACGCCGGCCTCGGCAACCTGGAAGGCGGCCTGCGCCTGCGCTACGAGGTACACCGCAAGTTCGCGCCCTACATCGGTTACGTCTGGGAGCGGTTCTTCGCGGGCACGGCTGACCTCAGGCGTGCCGAGGACGAGCCCGTCAGCGAGCGCCGCTTCGTTGCCGGCCTGAGGCTGTGGTGGTAGCGGACAGACACAGACCCTGCTACGAACCCTACAGTTTTCGGGGTTCATGCCCTGTTGTATGGAAAGAGATTCACGGTGATGCTGCTGGTGTGGGCGGTTGTATCTGACAAGGATGCGCGGTCAGGTGATTGAGCTTTACGCTGCCTGGTGCCGGCTTGGCCGCAGGACGGCTGCCAACGCGGCGCTGAGCGCGGCCCAGCCTGCGGGCCATGGCCCGCAGGCTGACGTTCTCGGCTTTCCAGATCTCGATGCGCATGCGCGCGGCGGGTTGAAGTTGTCGGTATGTCGTTCTTGTCATTTGCCGCACCTTACCGGATGGCAAGGTGTTGCACTTCAGATTTGAGACCGCCCTCTCAAAGGAAGCTGCGGCTGATCAGTTCCTTCATGATTTCGTTGGTGCCGCCATAGATTTTCTGCACCCGACCGTCGACG
>WOZT01000289.1 GCA_011620145.1 Gammaproteobacteria bacterium
GATTCAGTTGCGCCAGCGGATGGCGCTGGCGCAGCCGCAAATCCTCAAGCAATTGCTTCGGAGTCAGGCCTGCCCGGCGCAAGCCGAAGGCCCGGCAGGGATCGTCCAGGGCACCTTCCAGGCGACGCCACGTATCCCGCGCCACACGCGTGATGGCGGCGCTCTCGTCGGTTGAAAGAACCAGGTGAGTGGGCAGGCCCGCGCTGAAGGCGTGGTCGCAGAGGGCGCTGAGACAAAAACCATGGAGCGTGAACACGGCGGCCCGGTCAAAACCCATCAGCGCCGCGTCCAGCTGCCGAACGCACTGGGCGGGGTCTGCGGCGCTGTCCCACAAGGCGCGTTCCACCGCATCGGCGGGCGGACGGGCGCCGGTGAATACGGCTTGGGCCTGCAGCAGGCGACGCCGGATGCGCGCCTTCATTTCGGCGGTCGCCGCCTTGGTGAAGGTGACCACCAGGATCTGCTCCACCGCGCGACCCGCTTCCACCACCAACCTGAGGTACAGATCGGTGAGCGTATGGGTCTTGCCGGTCCCGGCACTGGCTTCGATCAGATGCCGACCCTGCAAGGGCAGCGTCGCGGCATCCAGGACGCGCGGCGCGATCACGATTGGCCCTGTTTCGGAAGCGGGATGGGTGTCACCAGGTCCGCGGCCACCTCGCGCCAGTGCGCATCGATCGGCTGGGTGTCGCCGTAAAGCCAGCTCAAATAGACATCAGCCGCGCGGTGCGATTGGGGCGCCGGCACCAGGCAATCCCGATAGGCCTTTTGCATGGCGGCCTGTTGCGTGGCCGCATCCTGTTCAGGCTTCAATGCCAGCAACACCTCTGGAGGCAGGGGGATCGGCGCCTGCGTCAGCCCCTCCCGGTAATGACGCAGCCAGGGAATGAGATGCGTGGCTGCCTCACTCAGCGGCGGCCAATCCACCCCGCCCTTGCGACCGATCCCCACCGTCCGTGGCGTAAGCCCCATCGGCGCCACCGCGTTGAGGATCAGATGGTCAAGCCAGGCCTCCACCGTGTGATCGGCTTTCCATTCGCCCGCCCGGATGTGAAGCAGGCCGGTCGCAGCAACCCCATTCAACTGCCCCATGAGGCGCATGCCATCAACTTGCAAGTCGACCGCCAGCGGCCGCTCGTGGCGATTCGCCAGATGGGGCGCGAGTCGATTCTGGAGCGCGGCAACCTCGCTCGCCATATCGTGGCCCGCAAGCTCTCCCCAAGGGCCGGGAAGCAACTGATCAGCGGCGCGCAGGTGAGCCAGCATCGCCTCCCGTGACATTCCGAGCCTCATCCAGGCCAGCATCTGCGTGCGGATTTGCCAGCTTGCCAATGCGTCAAGCGCCAGCGCTTCCTCATCCGCCAGCGCCGTCTGCGCCAAATCCAATGCAATGTCCAGGCGATGGCACAGCAGATGACGCACCGGATGGCGCCAGAAGCGCAACAATTCGGCCAGATCGACCACCGTCTCCGATTCGCCGGGCAGCGGGGTTGTGGCATTGAATGGCGCAGCCGGGGTCCCAGGCGCACTCAAGGCGTGGGCCAGGTCGCTGCGGTAACTGAATAACGGGCCGTCCGGCTGGAAGTTCTTCGCGCTGAAGGCGTGCAGGGGGTGTTCCCAGACCCGCAGACGGCGCCAGTCGCCGGGTTCATGGACATGGTTGCTGGCTGCCAGGGTGTCCAACAGCTGATCCAGCAGCACGCTGGGGGGGCGTTCGCTGTAATCATGCGCGTCGCGCCCGTTGTAGCTGAGATAGAGCACCTGCCGAGCGCTCAGGATCGCTTCCAGAAACAAATAGGCATCATCCTCGCGCAGGTTGCGATCTCCCGGACGGCGCGGGGTGGCGAAAGGATCGAACTCCTCCGGCCGGCCGTCGCGCGGCAGGGCGTCATGATCCATCCCCAGCAGACAGACCACAGCGAAGGGCAGGCTGCGCAAGGGCACCATGGCGCAGAATTGCACGCCGCCGGCCAAAAACCCGCCCACCGCACCCGACGTGGAGAGCCCCTCCTCCAGGGCGGCGAGAAAGACCGCCTGCGGGATCGATAGGTCACAAGCCGCGACCGTGGCGTCGGCCGCCACCGCCTGAATGGCTGCCCGCAATCGCAGCAGCCCCCCTTCCTCCTCCGGTATTGCGCTGAACAGGCTATCCAGTATCGCGAGCAGATCCTCCGCCCAAACCGCCGGGGTGCGGGGCGCAGCCAGGCGCGCATGATCGGCCTGCAGGTCATCCACCCAGGCGGCCAGGCGGCCCAACAGCGGCAGGAGCACCCCCTCCACCGCCTCGACCGGCGCCATATCGCCATACAGCGCCTGACTGTCCTCGGGCAATACCGTGCCCAGCAGCAAGCGGTCCAGTCCGCGCCGCCAGGTATGGGTCGACAGTGGCGGCAGATCGAAACGGGCCTTGCTGGCTCCATCCAAGCCCCAATGGATGCCCGCCTCTCCGGCCCAGTCGCGCAACAGATCCCGATCGGCGGCGCCCACACCCAGGCGCCGCGCGATGGGCGGACATTCCAGCAGGTCCAGCACCGCATTGACCGTGAACCGCGCCTCGGGCAGCGCCAGCCAGGCGAAAAACCCGGCCACGGCGGGCTCGCTCTGCAGCGCGCTGCGGTCGGCAATGCGGTAGGGAATGGCCAGATCACCGCCGCGACTGCCGAACACCGCCTCCACATAGGGGGTATAGCGATCGATGTCCGGCGTCATCACCACCACATCCGAAGGATTCAGGTCCGGATTCCGGTCCAGCAGGTCGCGCAGGTGATCATGCAATACCTCCACCTCCCGCAGCGGGCCGGCGCAGCAGTGGATCTGCACGCTCCCATCATCGGGCGCCAGCGGCCGCGAGGGCGCGGTCGTGGGATCACGCAGATTGAGCAGATCGGACTGCAACCGTGCCAGCAGATCCGTCCGTCCCGTCTCGCAAGGATCGATGAAGTGCTCGCTGACCTGCCCCGGCAAATCGCTCAAGGCATCGATGAATTCGGCACCCTGTCGCCCCAGGCTGGCGAGCAGCGGGTGACCCACGGCGCGATAGGCCACCGATTCGCCACGCGCGGCGCGGCGGGCCAGCGCCGCTGGGGCGTCCAGCCCCCCCCAGTATTCGCGGCAGGGGGTGGGCACGAACCACTGCACCGGGATGCGTTCGGCCAGCCGTGCAAACACCGCCAGCGAGGGAGGCGGCAGGGTATGCAGGCCGAACAGCACCAGATGCGGTGGCAGCGCCTGCTGCGGGGCGGTGGCGAGGGCTTGGTCCAGTGCCATCAGGGCTTGGGCGCGATGACAACCCCCTTCCGCAGCCAGTTCGCGCCACAGGGCCGCCTGCCAGAGAGTGTCCTCGCCAGCTTCCCAGGCCAGCAATTGATCGGGTCGGTAGATCAGGGCCTGGTCGTAGCAGGCGGCCAGACGACGGGCGAAATGGAAGTGAGCCAAAGGATCCGGGGTGGCGCGAAGGTAGTCGACCAATGGGGATTGCGAGGCCACGCCCGCGCCGCTGGCCAGTTGCCCAAAGATCCGAAAGCCCAGCGCGCCCCGCTCGAAC
>WOZT01000241.1 GCA_011620145.1 Gammaproteobacteria bacterium
CTGCCCCAGTTGTCGCAGGTGCCATCCTCGCGCCAGCGGGTGACGGCAAGGCCCTTCCAGCGGCTGAAGCCGCCGCCCGCGTTGCTGACCATCACGTGGTAGCGGCCGTTCGACAACAGCTGTACCTGCGGCAGCGGCGTGTTGGGACTGCTGAACACGCGTATCGGCATCTTAGTCATGACGGACGTCGAGTGAACGTCGAGGAGTTGCGTCGTGTGTGGGAACAAGGCCGTGGCATGGGGAATTCGCTCCTGGAGCAGCAGCAGGGTCGCCTGGAACATCGGCTCCGACACGAACCGCCGCTGCATCGGCCGATCCAGGAGCAAGAAATCCAGTGCGAGCAGGCTCATGCCTTGGTGATGCGCCATAAAAGAGCGCACTACGGCGCTCGATTGGTTGCGTTGCTGCCGAGCCGGCGTGTAGTCGATCGCTTCAAAGAAGCCGAACGGGCCGATCAATCCTTGGGCTGCGAGTCGCTCAAGATTTTGGCAGGCCTTCTCGGGTGCCACCATCAACGCCAGTACCGAAGCATAGGGCGCAATCACCAGATCCTCCGCAAGGCCTCTCTTGAGACCCAGGCCCGGCACGCCGAAGGCTCGGTATTGGTAATTGAGATGGGCATCGACCGTGTTGTAACCGGATTCCGAGATTCCCCAGGGAACGCCGCGCTGCTTCCCGTACTCGATCTGTCTCGCGACCGCCGCCTTGTATGTCTTATCGAGCAGCGTGTTGTCGTAGGTCGGCATCACCACCAGCGGCATCAGGTACTCGAACATCGAGCCGCTCCACGACAGCAGCACCGGTTCTCCAGGAGTGCCGGTAAGCAGGCGCCCCAAGGCGAACCAGATCTCCTGCGAGGCCTGTCCCTGGGCAATGACGACGAAACTGGTCAATCGTGCCTCCGATGCCAGCAGGTCGTAGTAACCCGAATCGAGCCGGTGCTCGCCCACGTTGTAGCCGATGGCCAGCAGATGTCGCGCTTTGTCCAATAGGAAGTCATAGTCCATGCGCGCAAATTCGCCGGCCTGCAGCGCCAGGCCTTCGATGGCCGCCATCCTGTCGCGGGCGCGCTCGCTGCCTTGCGTGATATGCCGCCGCAGAGCAGCGAGTCCGTCGCGCTGCGCGGGCGTCACCTCACCGTCGAGTAGGGATGCGACGCGCGGACCCAGCTCCGCGTCCAGGCGGGACAGTTGGCGCAGGGTCGGGATGGCTTCGATGTCGGCCCATGCGTCAAAATCGGCCTCTATCCACCTAGGTGCGGCCGACATCGACAGCCACGGGGCTAGCAACATCAGCTCGTCCAGCGCCGCCTTGCATTGCCCGGCAAGCGCCTCGGCCCAGTCGTGCGCTTCAGCTGCTGGCGCCGTCGCATCCCCGGGCGCGATACCGCGCGGAATCTGGCTGATCAGTTCGGCCGCATCGGCGGCCAAACGCTCAAGGTATCGATGTGCCGCCGTTAGGGTAGCTGGCGGGGCGGCACAGATGGACTCCAGGTCCTTCAATAACCCGGCTACCTGATTTGTGGCGGCTCCATCGGCTGCGTCCAAGAGAATCTCCAGCGTATCGCTCAAGCCATCGAACAGCCGCGCGGGCAGGATTTTGTCATCGACCAGCGCCAACAGGCCCGCGCGTAAGGTCAGCAGATGGCCCGCAAGGTTTCCGCTGTCGATGGTCGAGATGTACAGAGGCTGCAGCGGGTTCAGCGTCCGGGTGTCATACCAGTTGTAGAAGTGGCCCCGGTACCGAGCAAGCCCGTCCATTGTACGCAGGGTGTTTGCCGTGCGCAGAATCAGTTGGCCTGTCGTGATGTAGCCGAAGTCGTAGCCGGACAGGTTCGCCAGCAGCGCCAGCCCAATGTTGGTCGGCGAGGTGCGGTGCGCGACCGGGTCGACGCGGTTTTCCTGAACATTGTCGGGGGGCAGCCAGTGATCGTCCGGGCCGACAAAGGTTTCGAAGAAGGCCCAGGTCCGCCTCGATAGCGCACGCAGGAAACGGGTCTGATCGAGGCTCAGGGCCGCCTCGCGGCGAACGAGCGGGCGGCTGATCCACCAGGCAATGACCGGCGAGGTACACCACAGCAGCAGGATTGGCGCCGCCACGATCAGCGCCGCCGGGTGGGTTGCTATCAGCAGGCCTGCAGTCGCAATCGCGACGGCGGGGGCGATCCACATCAAGCGCACATTGGCGGCAAGGTCACCGTAGCCCTGCTTTGCCAACCGGCGATCGACCTCGCTCGACGGGTTCCATTCCAGCAGATGCCTTCGCGTGACTTGCATCCGCCAAACCGTACGTGCGATGGCATCCAGACTGAAATACGCCTCGTAAGGCAAGCAGGCAAGCTCGAACCCCGCCCGCGTTAGGTGCCGGGACGCCGACTGCGCGACGGCGGCAAGGTGCTGCCGCAGTAGTACCTCGGCCGGCTTGCGGAACAGATCGAGGCTCAAGGCGCACAGCGCAGGCAGCAGCAGGATGCCGATCACCGCCAGGGTCCAGAACCACGCTGGCGCCAACAGTGTCCAGCCCAGCAGCAAAAGCAGCGTCAAGGCCGCCGGAACGAGGCTGCGACGCAGGTTGTCAAACAGCTTCCACTGCGACAGCATCGACAGCGGATTGCGCTGACGTTGTCCGCCCTGACCGCCGGGCACGCGCCGCCGCAACCAGCCCACCAGCTGCCAGTCACCACGAATCCAACGATGGCGGCGGCTTACATCCAAGCTGTAGCTAGACGGGTAGTCCTCGTAGAGCTGCACATCGCTCAACAAGCCCGCCCGCGCGTAGCACCCCTCCAGAAGATCGTGGCTGAGGATCCGGTTCTCGGGAAAGTGGCCGCCTAAAGCTTGCTCGACGGCATCAACGTGGTAGATCCCCTTGCCGATGAACGAGCCCTCACCGAACAAGTCCTGGTAAGCATCCGAGACGGCGCGTGTGTAGGGGTCGATGCCCGACTCGCCACCAAACAGGCGTGCATAGCGCGAGCAATTCGCCCCCGCCAGGCTGACCGCCACCCGCGGCTGCAGGATGCCGTAGCCGGCTACGACCCGCCGCTTTGCGTCGTCGTAGCAAGGATGGTTCAGCGGATGCGCCATGGCACCGACAAATTGCCGAGCCGCATCACGCGGCAATTGCGTATCCGTATCCAGTGTAATCACGTACTGCACGGCGGAAAGAATGGCCGGGTCTCCGACGACGAGCAAAAACCCATCCGCAGCACCACCCCAGCTGCCGCCTCGCAGCAGCGCGTTCAAATCCGCGAGCTTGCCGCGCTTGCGCTCGTAGCCCATCCAACGCCGTTCTTTGGGGTTCCAGCGCCGCGGACGATGGAAGAGAAAAAACAGGTCGTTGCTGGTTTGGTCACCGTCAGACGAGTATTTCTGGTTCAGCGCGGCTATCCGCATCCGGGCCAGTTGCAGCAGAGGCCCGTCCTCGGGAAGCGCTTCCTGGTCTGCGTCCGCAAAATCGGTCAACAGGCCGAAGTGCAGGTGTTTGTCCCGATTGGCCAGAAACTTGACTTCCAGCGCCTCGACTAGATTCTCGACGCTC
>WOZT01000018.1:0-1693 GCA_011620145.1 Gammaproteobacteria bacterium
TTGAGCTGGCTTTTCAGGATCTTGCCATTGGCGTTGCGCGGCAAGGGTTCCGTGCGCAGCTCGATGCGCACCGGCACCTTGAAGCGGGCCAGATGCGCGGCGACGTGGGCCTGAAGGTCCTCGACGCTGACCTGATGGCCGGGGGCGATCTGCACCACGGCGCCGACTTCCTCACCCAGCACACGATTTGGAATGCCGATGACGGCGGCATCCATCACCGCCGGGTGGCTGTAGAGGGCGTCTTCCACCTCGACGCAATAGATGTTCTCGCCGCCGCGAATCAGCATGTCCTTGGCGCGGTCGACGATGTAGAGATAGCCTTCCTCATCCATGCGCGCCAGATCGCCGGTGTGCAGCCAGCCGTCGGTGAAGGTCTGGGCGTTGGCCTCGGGCCGGTTCCAGTAGCCCTGGATGACGTTGGGACCCTTGACCCACAGTTCGCCGACCTGCCCCCGCGGCAATTCCGCGCCATCGCCGCCGACGATCTTGATCTGGGTGACGGGCGCCGGACAGCCCACGCTGTCCGGGCGGCGGTGATATTCCTCGGCCGAATTGCTGGTGCACAGGGCGGAGGTTTCGGTCATGCCGTAGCCGTTGCCCGGATCGACCTTGGGAAAGGTCTGCTTGATGCGGTTGAGCAGCTCGGGCGCCGCCGGCGCGCCGCCATAGGCGATGTTGGTGACGCAGGAGAGATCGTGGTTGGGCAGGTCCGGGTTTTCCAATACCTGCCAGACCATGGACGGCACGCCGCCGAAGGTGGAGATTTTTTCCTGTTCAATCAGCTCGATGGCGCGCTGGCTGTCCCACTTGTACATCATCACCAGCTTGCCCCCGGCCAGGGTCATGCCGATCAGAAAGCCGTGGCAGCCGGTGACATGAAACAACGGCACCGACAGCAGCATGCTGGGCCCCACCATCTGCATGCCGGCAGTCGGGTCCTCGCCGCGCAGCACGCTGGCACGCATGCGCACGAAGGCGCCGCTGATCAGGTTCTGGCAGATGTTGCGATGGCTGCCGAGCGCGCCCTTGGGCTTGCCGGTGGTGCCGGAGGTGTAGAAGATCGTCGCGTTGTCATCCGGGGCGATCGTGGCCTTGGGCAGCACGGCCTTTTCCGGCAGCGCGCCACGGAATTCAAGGAAATCCAGCACGCCAGCGGGCAGCGGCGCCGGGCTGCGGGCGACGATGATCTTCTCCAGGCCCGGCAGGCGGTCCAGGTGGGGCTGGATGCGTTCCATGCGCTCGGCGTCGCAGAACAGCACGCGCGCGCCCGAATCGGTCAGGCCGAATTCCAGTTCCTCGCCGGTCCACCAGGCGTTCAGCGGCACGATCACGGCGCCGATGGACACGGTGGCCCAGAAAATCATCGGCCATTCCGGCAGGTTACGCATCGCCAGCGCGACACGGTCGCCCTTCTGGATGCCCAGATCCTCCACCATGCGGGTCGCCAGCGCGGCCACGGCGCGGTAATGTTCGGCGAAGGTCCAGCGCTCGTCCTCGTAGACCAGATAATCCTTGGCGCCATGGGCGCGGCTGATGTCCAGCACGGTGCGCAGGGACGGCGGGGCGGCCTTCCAGACGCGGGTGGGGACGCCGCGGATGTCGATTTCCTCGATATTGAACAGGCCCGGTTTGCTGGTGAGCTGCTCGTTGGCCTGGTCGATGGTGAGAGACATGGTGCACTCCTTGGCGGGTT
>WOZT01000018.1:1793-3537 GCA_011620145.1 Gammaproteobacteria bacterium
TCAGGCCCCGCCATAACGCAGCCGGGTGCGCTGTTCCAGCCGGCGCAGAAACTCGGCCATGACCTCCTCATACATCTGTTCTTTCAGGATCTCGTCCTCGACGCCGGCGTCGAGATTGGGATTGTCATTGATTTCAATGACGCAGACGCCCTGCCGGGTCTGTTTGAGATCGACCCCGTAGAGCCCGGTGCCGATCAATCGGGCCGCCTTGACCGCGGTGCGCAGGACCACGGCCGGCACGCGCTCCAGCGGCAGGGTGCGGGAGTTTCCGGCGGCCATGCCGCCCCCGACCTTGTGGTCGTAGATCTGCCAGTGATCCTTGCTCATGAAGTATTGGCAGGCATAGAACGGCTGGCGGTTGAGGATGCCAATGCGCCAGTCGTATTCGGTGTAGAGGTATTCCTGCGCCAGGATCAGGTCGGATTTTTGGAACATGCGCTCCGCGACCGTCTTGAGCTCCTCCGCGTCGCGCACCTTGCTCACGCCCACCGAGAACGCGCCGTCGGGGATTTTCAAGACCACCGGATAATCCAGCGGCGGCTCCAGTGCGATGTTGCGCTCGCGCCGCAGGATCTGGGTGGCGGGCGTCTTCACCTGATGGGTGCGCAGCAATTCGGCCAGATAGACCTTGTTGGTGCAGCGCAGGATGGAGGTGGGATCGTCGATCACCACCAGTCCCTCGGCCTCGGCACGTTTGGCGAAGCGGAAGGTGTGGTGGTTGATGGCGGTGGTTTCGCGGATGAACAGGGCGTCGTATTCGGCCAGGCGCCCGTAATCCTTGCGCGTGATGAGTTCCACATCCAGCCCCAGGCGCTTGCCGGCGCGGATGAAGGATTTGAGCGCCTTGGGATTGGAGGGCGGCATGGTCTCGTTGGGGTCATGCAGGATGGCGAGGTCGTAGCGGCCCGTGGAACGTCGGCGCGGACTCTGCCAGGCCCCGGCCAGATACTGTTCCATCGCCTCGGCAAACAGGCGGCGCTGATCCGCATCCAGGTCGGCCAGCGCCATGGAGCGCACGCGATGGATCTGCCAGCGATGGTTCTGGTGCAGATCCACGGCCAGCAGCGGACAGGGCAGGCGTTCGAACAGATCGTCCGCCAAATCCTGGAACGCCGGCTGGGAGGCGCGGCCCAGGAAGATCCACAGGCGGATATCCTGGCCGTCCTGGCCGCGCAGGTATTTCTGCAAATCCTCGTCCAGATCCTCGGTCAGGGGTTCGTAGATGGTCTTGCGCGACAGATCCAGCGCCGTGCTGACGCTGGGCAGGATGCGCTGTCCCCGCGCCTCGGCCAGCAGCAGGCAGTAATAACTGATGCTGCCGTAGCGGTAGTTCCGGCACAGGTTGAGGATGCGCAGTTCGCGATCAGCGGCGAGACCGGGCGGGTCATCGGCGTCGATGTAGTCCTTGGCGCTCATCACCGGCAACGCCGGCAGGTCGATGGGCCAGTCAGCGAGTCGATCGACGAGGATCAGGTGTTTGCTCATGGGCGGAGGGCAGGCTCAGAGGCGGCCGGGGCGCGGCGACGCAAGATAATGACAGCGCGCTGGCCACTTTTGCCATAGCGCGCCATGCCCGTGAATTCCGCCTTCAGGATCGGCAGGTTCACGCAATCGGTCGGCGTCTTGCCGGCCGCGTAATCCACATAAGGGTCATGCACATAGAGAAAATGGTCGTCAAAACCGGTCACCACCACCCAGTGGGGGAATTTCTCGGCATAGAGCCGGTAGGAACTGATCATCACCA
>WOZT01000011.1 GCA_011620145.1 Gammaproteobacteria bacterium
CCGGGATGCCGAATTCGGCAAAAAGCTGTTTGGCCTGGTATTCGTGGAGATTCATGGGGCGGGACCCTCCTTGGGGCGTCGGCAAACGGGCGGCGTTGTATTCTCCTCCACTTGACACGGGCCGCCAAGACCGAAGAGTGAGCAGTCAAACGGGATTTCAGGCGTATTTCTTGCTCAATAGCCCCCAGCAGGGTTTGCCGTCAAAAACCCGTGTCCCCGGAATCCTCCCATGTCCATCACCGCTACCGATCCAGCCCTCGCCACCGGCGCCTGGCCCCGGCTCCAGCAGCCGGTCGTCGAACTGGATCATGCCGGACGTCGCTTGCTGGTGCTGCTCAATCTGTTCCGCATGGGTTTCTCGGGACTGCTGTTGGGCCTGTCCTGGATCTCCGTCGAAGGTCACCTGGAACTGCCCATCCAACCGCCCTTTCCGACCCTGCTCGGCGCCCAGATTGCCCTGGGTGGACTGTGGATGCTCACTCTGCTGTGGCGCAGGCCGCGTTTGGAGATACAGGCCTGGCTGCAACTGGGCCTGGACCTGCCCTGGATTTGCGCGCTGATCTGGGCCACCGGCGGCCTGGGGAGTGGTTTGGGGCTGGTACTCTTGCTGTCCTGCGTGGGAGCGGGGCTGGTGATGCCGCCGCGGCAAGCATTGGCCTATGCGGCACTGGCCAGCCTGCACGTGCTGGGCTTCGCCTTGTTTGCTCAACTGGACGGCGAAGCCGTAGTCTGGCCGCACGCGGGGCTCTTGGGCGCCGCCGCTTTCGGTGCCACCTGGGGCGTCAACGTTTTGACGCGCCAGGCGCTCGACAGCAAACTCTTCGCCAGCCGCGCCAGCCGCGATCTGATCGATCTGGCCCGACTCAACGAAGTCATCATTGCCCAACTGCACAGCGGCGTGCTGGTGGTCAGCCCACGTGGCCGGGTCCGTCTCGCCAATGCTCAGGCTCAAGACATCGTCGGACCGGCCCCCCGGGGCACCGACTTGGCCGTCTTGTCTCCCGAACTGGCGCGATTGTGGACGCGCTGGCGAATTTTACCCCTGGAGGCAACATCCACGTTGCGGGATTTGGACGGGGAACGGGAATTTGCGCCCCATTTCACGCCGCTGGGACAGGAAGGGGCCATCACCCTCATCACCCTGGAAGACCTCGGGCAGGCCAAGGCCCGCATGCAGGAGATGAAGCTCTCCGCACTCGGTCGGCTTACCGCCGGCATTGCCCATGAAATCCGCAATCCCCTGTCCGCCATCAGCCACGCCGCCGCGCTGTTGGCGGAGTCCCCCGCCCTGGATGCTCAGGATCAAACCTTGCTGGAGATGGTGCGGCATCATGCCGGGCGCATCAATGGCATCATCACCGACATCCTGCAGCTCTCGCGCCAACGCGCTTCGATTCCTGAAATCCTGTTTCTCGCCGACTGGCTGGACACCTTCATTGCCCACTACAGCGAGGGGCTGGATCCGGATGAGGCCCAGATCGACCTGCAACTTCCCCCCACTGATCTCAAGGTGCGCATGGACCCCGGACACCTGTCCCAGGTACTGACCAACCTCCTGGACAATGCCCGCCGGCATGGTCGTCCCGCGCAGGGTCCCGTGCGAATTGCGATCGAATGCGAAAGATTCGTCAGCAACGGCCGAATTCATGTGCATGTGAGCGATAACGGTCCGGGAATCCCCCCCGAAGCGGCGGCCCGGCTGTTCGAGCCGTTTTTCACCACCAGCCGCATCGGAACGGGGCTGGGACTGTATCTGTCACGGGAATTGTGTGAATTCAATGGCGCCGGCCTGACTCATGTGCCCCATGCCGATTCCGGTTGCCAATTCCGCATTGCCCTGCCCCATGCCGACTTCAGAAAGGATTGATCTCATGCAGGAGCCTCTCCCCACCATTCTCCTCGTCGATGACGAACCGGACATCCTGACCCTGTTGGAACTCACCCTGGGTCGCATGGGCCTGGCCTGCCACAAGGCCGCGAACCTGGCTCAGGCACGCCAGCTCCTGGCCAAGCACAACTACGCCCTGTGCCTGACCGACATGCGTCTGCCCGATGGCAGCGGCATCGATCTGGTGCGCGAAGTCAGCGGCACCAACAGCGAACTGCCCATCGCCGTCATTACCGCCCACGGCAACGTCGAACTGGCCGTCGAGGCGCTCAAGGCGGGCGCCTACGATTTCGTGTCCAAGCCCGTGGACCTTGAAATCCTGCGCGCCCTGGTGGCCACTGCGCTCAAGGGCAACAGCGCGCATCGCCCCGAGCGCCGCAGCCGCCACATCCTCCTCGGCGACTCCGAGCCCATGCGCCGGCTGCGCGGCATGATCGCCAAGGTCTCGCGCAGCCAGGCGCCGATCTACATCAGCGGCGAATCCGGCACCGGCAAGGAACTGGTGGCGCGCCTCATCCACACCCAGAGCAGCCGGGGGGATGCGGCCTTTGTCCCGGTCAACTGCGGCGCCCTGCCCACGGAGCTCATGGAAAGTGAACTGTTCGGCCACAAGAAAGGCAGCTTTACCGGCGCGGTGAGCGACAATCTCGGCATGTTCCGCGCCGCCAGCGGCGGCACGCTGTTCCTGGACGAGGTCGCCGAACTGCCGCTGCCGATGCAGGTGAAGCTGTTGCGCGCCATCCAGGAGCGCGCCGTGCGCCCGGTCGGGGAAAATCGCGAAGTGCCGGTGGACGTGCGCCTGCTCTCCGCCACCCACAAACCGCTGGAACACATGCTCCAGACGGGCCAATTCCGCCAGGATCTGTACTACCGCATCAACGTGATTGAGCTGCGCGTGCCGCCGCTGCGCGAGCGGCGCCAGGACCTGCCCCAGCTCACCGACCACATCCTGCGCCAGATCGCCGGCGATCCCCCGCCCAAACTGGAGGAAGGCGCCTGGCGCGCCCTGCACGCCTACCCCTTCCCGGGCAACGTGCGCGAGTTGGAGAACATCCTGCAGCGCGCCTACACCCTGTGCGACGGCCGCGTGATCGCCGCCGAACACCTGCAACTGCCCGGCCTCGAATCCCCCGCCAGCATGCCCATGGCAACCCATGAAGAGCGGCTTGCCCCCGACGCACCGTCGCCCCGTTCCACCCCGGCTCCAGCCCCGGCCGATCTCGACGGCGCCTTGGAACACATCGAGCGGGAAACCATTCTGCAAGCCCTCGAAGCCCACCGCTGGAACCGCACTGCCACTGCCCGCGCCCTCGGCATCACCTTCCGTGCCCTGCGCTACCGCCTAAAGAAACTGGGCGTGGAATAGCCGCGCCGCAACCGATCCGCCAAGCCCTTTGGCCTGCATGAGCCAAAGGATGGCGGTATCGCGCCTTAAGCCATTGCCCCGATGGTGCGGCGGAAACGCGCCAAGGCGAGGCTGAACAGTGCAGCGCCAATGAGCACGAGCGCCAGAAACTGCGGCCACACCACATCAAACCCTGCGCCCCGGTAGAGAATGGCCTGGGCGAGCATGACAAAGTGGGTATTGGGCGCGCCCAACATCAACAACTGGACGGCCTCCGGCATGCTCTCGCGCGGCGTGGAACCGC
>WOZT01000076.1 GCA_011620145.1 Gammaproteobacteria bacterium
GCAAAGCCAGGAGAAGAGGGCGGCGAGGTAGCGGAAGGTGGCGGCGCGCCAGCCGATTGGATGACCCGCCGGGGTTTGCACCTGAATACGCCACGCGCGCATCCCCAGGGTCTGCCCGCCCCGGGTCCAGAACCAGCCGAAGAAGACCCAGCCGATCAGGAGCAGGTACAGGGTGTAGATCGGATCGCCGGCTGGAACCGCTTCACCGTGGGTCAGGGTCAGCAACGGGAAGGTTGCCCCCATCCAGAGCGCGCCCAACAGCAGGCTGTCGTAGAAGATGGCGGCCAATCGCCTGATCAGCCCGCAGGGCGGGGCGGCGGCTGGCAGCGCGTTGGGTTTGTCCATGGCGCTCCCTAGGGGTTTCGAACCCCTGTTTTCGCCGTGAGAGGGCGACGTCCTGGGCCACTAGACGAAGGGAGCAGGGGCTGGATGATCCTGATAACGTGTCAGGATGTGCGCGTCATGTTAAATTAAACCCCATCAAAATTCACCTCCAGCCTGAGTCTGCGTGCACGATTCCCCCCATCATACGGCTCCATCCGCCACTTCTCCCGGCCTCGTCATCGTTCCGCGGGCGGAGCATGCCCTGTCCCGATCACAGATCGCGTCTCCGGCCCTCAAGGTGCTCTATCGCCTCAAGACGGCCAACTACCAGGCATTCCTGGTGGGCGGCGGGGTGCGCGATGTGCTGCTGGGACTGCGGCCCAAGGACTTCGATGTGGCGACCGATGCCTTGCCCGAACAGGTGCGGGCCACCTTTTCCAACTGCCGGCTGATCGGTCGACGCTTTCGCCTGGCCCATGTCCATTTCGGCGGCCATATCATCGAAGTGGCCACCTTCCGGGGCGCCGGCGCCGAGGGGGATAGCGATGGCGATGTGTTGGTGGATGAGCGCGGCCGGGTGCTGCGCGACAACGTCTATGGCAGCCTGGAAGAGGACGCCTGGCGGCGCGACTTCACCGTCAATGCGCTGTATTACAGCGTCGAGGACTTCGCCATCTACGATTATGTCGGCGGCATGGCGGACCTGCGCAACCGGGTGCTGCGGCTGATTGGCGACCCCTGGACGCGCTATCGCGAAGATCCGGTGCGCATGCTGCGCGCAGTGCGCTTCGCCGCCAAGCTGGGATTTTCGCTGGAGGCGCGCACGGCGGCGGCCTTGACTGAGCTGGCTGGCTTGTTGGCTGATATTTCGCCCGCGCGACTCTACGATGAGTCCCTCAAATTGTTCCTGGGCGGGCATGCGGCGCAGACCTTCACCCTGTTGCGTGAGCATGGCCTGTTTGGCTATCTGTTCCCGGCCACCGAGGCGGTTATCCGGCGCGAAGGCGAACAAGGTCCTACCTTGCGCTTGTTGAATCAGGCGATGGTCAACACCGACCAGCGCATCGCCGAGGACAAGCCGGTGACGCCGGCATTCCTGTTTGCCGCACTGGCGTGGGGCCCGATACGCGAGGCCGTATCGGCGCGGCTCGAGGCCGGGGTCCCGCCGGCACAGGCCCATTTCGATGCCACCGAGGCGGTGGAAGCGGCCATGCCGGTCTTGCCGCCGCGTCGTTTCCGGGCGCCCATGCAGGAAATCTGGCGCCTGCAGCCCCGCTTCGAATCGACCACGCCCAAGCGCGCCACTGTCCTGTTGGCCCATCCCCGGTTCCGCGCCGCCTATGATTTCCTGCTGTTGCGGGGGCATGCGGGGGAAGTGGCCGAGCCGATCCTGGCGTGGTGGACCGAGCTTCAGACTGCGGCCGCCGAGGAACGGGAAGCCCTGTTGCAAAAAACCCCGCAGGCGAGTGCGACCGAGGCGCCCTCGCGCCGTCGTCGCCGCCGTCGGGCCCCGCGGCGCCGCCCCGAGGGCGCGCCCACGCCATGAATCACCGCCCGGCGCGGGCCTATATCGGCCTGGGCAGCAATCGTGGT
This sequence comes from Gammaproteobacteria bacterium, assembly GCA_011620145.1. GTDB lineage: Bacteria > Pseudomonadota > Gammaproteobacteria > UBA5335 > UBA5335 > Macondimonas. Next base: position 1,918 of record WOZT01000076.1, read on the forward strand.
GATCCCGTGGCGCAGCTCCGGCGCGCACTAGCGGCATTGGGAGGGTTGCCCGCCAGTCGGCTGCAGGCGGTTTCGCCGTTCTATGTCTCGGCCCCCATGGGACGCCGCAACCAATCGCCGTTCATCAACGCCGTGGCCGCGCTGGATACCGCGTTGGCGCCCATGTCCTTGTTGCGGGCTTTGCAGCGCATTGAAGCCGCTCAGGGCCGGCGGCGCGGACGCCGGCGTTGGGGCCCGCGTCCGCTGGATCTGGATCTGTTGCTTTATGGCGCGCGGCGGATGCGGACGGCGCGTTTGCAGGTGCCCCACCCCCGACTGTCGCAGCGCGCCTTCGTATTGCGGCCCTTGTGTGACGTCGCGCCCGGCGTCCGCGTTCCCCCGCGCCAGCGCAGAGCCCGGGCCTGGCTGCGGCGCCTGGGCAGCCAACGGGTCGCCGCCCTGGCCGCGCCGACGGGAACCCTTACAGCGCTCGAATCAGCGGCGGCAGGCACATCAGCGCAATGGCCGCAATCAGCAGGCCCTTGACCACCACGCCGCCCAAGGTGCCGATCAAGGTACCCAGCCCCGCCCGCCCCGCCTCGGCCAGCGGTCGCCCACTCGCCAGTTCCGCCGCGATCGCGCCGACCACAGCGCCGAGCAGGAAGCCAAAAGGCGGGAAAAAGACCACACCCACGACCGCGCCGATCAACGCGCCCCAGACGCCACGGGTGCTGGCACCGTAATAGCGCGCCCCCAGCACCGTGGTGAGATAGTCCAGCACCAGCGACAGCCCTGCCAACAGCGCACCGATGGCGATTTCCCGTACGCCCAGATAAGCAAAATCCCCCAGCCAGGCGGCAAACAGGATGCCCACGGCGGCCAGCGGCACGCCCGGCAGCAGGGGCAGGATCACGCCAGCAGCGCCCGCGACCAGGAAGATCAAAAAAATCACCAGGGCCAGGGTATTCATGCAAGCGGTCTCCGGGTCGAGTAAGGGAATGGTGGCCGATGTGGCGTTCTTCTTGCTTGAGGGCCCGTTGGGCTCTGGCATTCAGAGCAGTGGGGATCGTGATGGTTCGGCGATGTTGAAAGTGATGCTGGTGGACGATGACCCCGGTCGCGGCGCCATTTTGCGCCAGGCGCTGACCGATGCCGGCTACGCCGTGTTCAATTGTCCGCTGCGCGGCGTGAACCTGCTGGCCGAGCTGCAGCGCAGCGGGGCCGACGTGATCATCGTCGATATGGACGTGCCGGACCGCGACACGCTGGAATCGGTTCGCCATATCAGCCGGGACTTCCCCCGGCCGGTGGTCATGTATGCCGAGTCGGCTGATGCCGACATCATGCGTCAGGCGGTGCAAGCGGGGGTCAGCGCCTATGTGGTGGACGACATCAATCCGCGCCGGGTCAAGCCCATTCTGGAAGTGGCGGTGGCTCGTTTCAAGGAGTTCCAGGCGCTCCGCGATGAACTGGAAAAGACCCGCAACACCCTGGCCGAACGCAAGGTGGTGGATCGCGCCAAGGGGATCCTCATGAAAAAACGCGGCATGGACGAGGAAACCGCCTACCAGGCCCTGCGCAAACTGGCGATGGATCGCAACCAGCGCCTGGCCGATGTGGC
>WOZT01000198.1 GCA_011620145.1 Gammaproteobacteria bacterium
AGCGTCTGTTGGCGTTCGGTGGGTGTCAGTGCTTCCTGTCGGGCGAGCTGCGCTTCCAGTACGGCGACATTGGCATCGGAAACGTCCGTTTGGCGCTGGGCCAGACGCGCCCGCAGGATTTGGGGATCGGCCTGCAGCGAGAGGATCACCCCGGGCACGCCCCGTGCCGTCGCGATGGCGAGGAAGCGAGCGCGCAAGCTGCGCTCCAGAAAGGTCGCATCGACGATCACCGGAAAGCCCGCCGCCAGAATGCGGGTCGCGATGGCTTCCAGGCGGTTGAAGGTCTGTTCGCTGGCCGCTGGGCCATACAGGCCGGGGGGCGCGCCATGATCCTCCGGGGCAATCGCGAACAGCCGCTTGCGCTCGACGTCCGAGCGGATCCGGATGGCGCCGGTGGCCGCCGCAAGCCCGAGGGCCAGGGTGGATTTGCCGCTGCCGGAGAGGCCGTGGGTGATCGCGAGCCAGGGCCGCTCCCGGTCCAGATAAGCATGGGCGAGCTGCAGGTAGGTTTCCGCTTCGGTCAGGCAGTTTTGCCTTTCCTGCGGCGTGTCCTGCTGATCCGCACGCAGGGCGCTCACCTTGGCCCGCACCAGCGCCCGATAGACCCGGTAGAAATCGAGCAGCGCCAGCCCCTCATAGTCGCCGCTTTGTTCCAGGTAACCGTTCAAGGCCATGGCGGCGAGATCGCGGCGCTGGTGGTCGTCCAGATCCATGAGCAGGAACGCCAGCTCGCTTTGTACGTCGATTGTCCGCAGCGCCGGGTCGAATTCGATGCAGTCAAACAGCACAAAGCGCTCATCGATGCGCGCGATATTGCGCAGATGCAGGTCGCCGTGGCATTCCCTGACCCAGCCGCCGCGTTTGCGCGCTGCGATGAGCGGCTTCAACCGCTGGAACGCGCACGCGCTCCAGACGCTGAGCCGCGCCAGCATCCGCGACTGCCGATCGGCCGTCAGCCGCGGCCGCAGCGCATCGAAGTTGGCGGCAACAGGCTGCCAGACGCCCTGCGCGTCGCCGAAGGGCGAGTCCACCGGCAGCGGAGGCAGCGCCTGGTGCAGGCGGGCAAGGGTCGTACCGAGGGCGAAGGCCTCTTGCGACGTGAAAGCGCCTGCAGCCAGCTGGCGATCAAGCAACGCTTCCTGATCGAATTGCATCATCTGCACGGCGTACTCGAAGGGCGCACCCGCGCCATCGATTCGCGGATCATCCGGCGTGCCGGTGATGGGCGTCACGCCCAAGTAAAGCGCCGGCGCGAAGCGGCGGTTGAGGCGAACCTCTTCCTCGCAGAAGTGCCGTCGCCGCTCCAGGGTGGAGAAATTCAGGAACCCGAAATCCACGGGTTTCTTGATCTTGTAGACCCGTTCGCCGGTGAGCAGGACCCAGGAGATGTGGGTCTCGACCAGCGTCACCGCCGCGACCGGGTGCGGGTAGCGATGGGTTTCGCACAAGCGCGCGATCCATTCAGGGCAGGGCATGGGGGGCGGGCCTTGTGTCTTGCATGGATTCTCCCTGCAGGATGGACGCGGGTCAGCGCCATGCCGGCGTGGAGACCTCATGTGAAACCTTCGCCTGAGCGCGAGGAAATCACAAGACCCGGATCATTGCCATGGCCGCGTCGGTGAGTGTCTTGAAGGCCACAGAAGCGCTGTGGGGAAATGGACACGCCGCTGCGGCAGGCAAGTCGATTCAGCCGCTTACAGCGCATGTTCCGGTGGTATAAGCCTTGCAATTCGATCTCGGCAAGCCCCTTCATATGACGGTGCGCCGATGCCTGGCAGCAGAACGCCATGAAGCTCTCCATTGACCGCCCCTATGTGGAGGCGATGCTGGCGGCGTTTCCCGAGCTGACGCTGCTGAAGGAGCAATTGCGCTTCGGCAACCGGGCCGAAGTGACCGTGAGCCAGCTCTCCGCCACGGAGCTGGATTTTCTCCGGCAACTCTATCAACGCGCCGGGCCGGATATGCAAGGGCACGTGGCTCAGCTCGCCACCCTGCAACAAGCGCTGAACGACGACGGCGAGCGATTCGGCGAGGACGACCTCGAGCGGGTCTTGCCGGCCATCGCCCAGTACCTGCTCGAAGGTGGCGAGCGCGGGTGGTTGTTCCTGGCCACCGCTTCGGCCAAGCCGCTGGCCTATGTGGTCACCCGCCTCGATTACACCCCAGCCGGCGAGGAAGAGTCCGGGCGGATCCTGCTGGAGCTGAAGGCGAATTCCCTCAGCAAGATCGCCGTCGAGACGCTGACCATCCGCAGCCGCGATATCGTCAACAAGACGGTGGGCGAGATCCTTGCCCACAAGGGCTATCTGAAGGAAACCCCGGCGCTGCTCGGGGCCTACGATGCGTCGTGCGAGCGCTACTTCGCGTGGCGGGCCGCCTACGGCCAGCAGTTCTCGGCCATCGGCACCGGCTACTACGCCGAGGACCCGACCGCCAGCCATCGCAATACCGACTGGTCGCGCAAGAATGTGGTGGTGCTGTCGTCCAGCGGCAGCCCCGCGCGGCTGGTCAATGAGGAACAAATCCTCGGCCAGCGCGTCACCCGTTTCGAGGGTTCCGGCGACATCCTCAGCGCCTATCTGCGCAAGGCGGCCAAGAGCTTGCGCTATGACGAAACCGTGGAGAATCGGATGGCGGCCTCCAAAGGCGCCATCCCCAGGGGCATGTTCACCGAACTGCCGGTGCATGGCTACATACTGATGTTCCATCTGGAGCTGCACCATCATCTCTGGGTGCATGCCGACGACATGCAGCCCTACCGCTATCAGCCGGAATTGAAGGACAAGCTGATCCTGCCCCGGGAACAAACCGATCTGATCGACATCCTCACCGCCGAGATGGATGTGTTGATGGACGACATCGTGGCCGGCAAATCCGGCGGCACCACGGTGTTGTGCGCAGGCCCCCCGGGCGTCGGCAAGACCCTGACTGCCGAGGTGTACGCAGAGATCATCAAGCGTCCCTTGTACCGGGTGCACTCGGGTCAACTGGGCCTGAACGTGGCGGAGATGGAGAAGGTCCTCAAGGAGACCCTGATGCGGGCGCAGCGCTGGGGCGCCGTCATGTTGATCGACGAGGCCGACGTGTACATCAAGCGGCGGGATGCCGACATCGCCGCCAATGCCGTCGTCGGCGTGTTCCTGCGGGTGCTGGAATACTTCAACGGCCTGTTGTTCCTGACCACCAATCGGGTGGACGACATCGACGAGGCGATCGTCTCCCGCTGTATCGCCATGATCAAATACCATCCGCCCCAGGCGGACGACCGGCGCCGGATCTGGCAGGTGATGGCCAGCCAGTTTCAACTGGCACTCGACGGCGCGCTGATCGAGGAGCTGGTGATGTGCTTTCCCCAGGCCAGCGGACGCGACATCAAGGGACTGGCCAAGCTGGTGGCCAAGTTCTGCCAGCACAAGCAACTGTCGCCCACCCTTGAGGTATTCCAGCGCTGCTCCTGCTTTCGCGGCATGGATGTCCAGTCGCCCGCGCGC
>WOZT01000172.1:0-1550 GCA_011620145.1 Gammaproteobacteria bacterium
CGAATGATTTATTTCATCAATGGATTGACCTACCTTCATTAAGCCTCAATAATAGGCATAAGACCCTGAGTTTTGGGTTTTTCTTCACAGAATCTTTGGACGGCCACATTATCCGGCGCCCTGCCGAATCCGCGCCGTACCCCCTGAGGACATTCCTGATGCAACCGACAACTGAACCCTCCACGGATGGGAGCTGGCTCAGCTTCAAGAACATAGGCCAGATTTGGCGCGGCCGGCGTCGTTACGCCAGCGCGATTCTGGCGGTCTACAAGATCGACCGCTCCTATCGCAAGGTGCGCGCCCGCACCAAGCATCTGAGCGGCTGGCAGGAGCGCAAACCTTACTTCAAGGCAGCGCATCCGCAAAATGCCGATATTCTCTACAACCTCTGCAAGCACAATGGCGCCACCTGGGTCAAGGTAGCCCAGTTCATGAGCGCGCGGCCCGACATGCTGCCGCGCGAATACATCGATGCCCTGAAAAAGCTGCAGAACGACGCCAGACCAGTGCCCTTCCATACCTTGGTGCCGGTCATGGAAGATCAGCTCGGCCCCAAGTGGCGGGATCATTTCGAATGGGTCGAGGAAAATCCGACGGCGACCGCGTCCATCGGACAGGTCCATAAAGCCCAGATGAAGGACGGACGGCTGGTGGCCATCAAGGTCCAGCTTCCGGGTGTCAAGGAATTGTTCTATCAGGACTTTGGCCTGTTCCGCATGATGGCGGGAGCGCTGAAAAATCGAGTACCACAGATCGACATCAAGCAGATGATCGATCAGTTGATGAAAATGACGGCCGAGGAGCTCGATTTCCGCATCGAAGCCGAAAACCTCAAGCTTTTCTCGCAACAGAAGCACCATCCCCGTGTCCGCATTCCGGTGCTGATCGAGGAGCTGTCCAAGGAAAAGGTCATCGTCACCGAGTGGATCGAGGGAACCCGGCTTACGAACCACCTCGACCGCAAGAACAAGGAAGAAGCCCGCGACCTGCTGTCCGTCGTCCAGGACAGCTACATGCAGCAGATCACCAAGTTCGGCGTCTTCCAGGCGGATCCCCACCCCGGCAACTTCATGGTGGACAAGGACAACAATGTCTGGATTCTCGACTATGGCGTGATTGGTCGCTTGACGCCGAAAGAGACCATGAACTACACGCGCCTGATGCTCTACATGCTCAATCAAGGCAAAGGGCAGGATGAGACACAGGCCAGCGAGAATCTGGGCAAGCTCATGCAGGAGTGCGGTTTCGGCGGAATCGACGCGGAAACCGTCGAGGACCTGTCGCAATACTTCATCCGCACCAAGCGCGGCAAGCCCGAGGCCAAGACTCGCGCGGGCGAAATCATGCGCGACATGAAAAAGAAGGGCGTGGACGAAATCATCGAGGAACTGATGGAAGTGTTTCAGGAACACCGCATCATTGTTCCCGACTCCTTCGTCGGCATGAGCCGCGTCTTGATGACCATCGGCGGCCTGATGCAGATCTACCGGGTGCCTTTCAACATGATGCCCGGCATGTCCAAGGCATCCTGATCGGATCGCGATCCGCAA
>WOZT01000172.1:1650-3451 GCA_011620145.1 Gammaproteobacteria bacterium
TCGAGCTTGCTGCGGCGCTCACTCGCGCGACGTAAAACGCTCCAGCGGGCTTGCGCATCCAGACTCAGCCAGTCGCGGATTTCCGGCGCCGTGCGGCCGCAGCCGATGCACACGCCAGCCCGATTGAGACGGCACAGCTGGCGACAGGGCGAACAGGGTTCAGGCTGGCGCATGGTCATCCGACTCCCCTGCCCGCGAACCTTGGGCAAAATCCTCGCGCAAGGCAAGCTTGTTGAATTTCCCCGTGGAGGTGCGCGGAATGGCATCGGCAAACACAAACTGCTCCGGCACCATCCATTTGGCAAAACGTGCCCCCAGAAACGCCTGCAATTCTACGACCGTAGCGGCCTGCCCAGCCTTGAACACCACCACGGCCAGGGGCCGCTCCCCCCAGCGCACATGCGGCACCGCGATCACTGCCGCTTCCAGCACCGCCGGATGGTCCATCAGCGCATTTTCCAGCGCCACCGAGCTGATCCACTCACCGCCGGATTTCACCAGATCCTTGGTGCGATCCGTCAGGAACACGTACCCCCGCGGATCGATCACCGCCACATCGCCGGTCCGCAGCCAACCATCGGCGGTGAATTTATCCGCCCCTTCACCACCGTGGTAGGCGGCAGTGACCCAGGGCCCACGCACCTGGACCTCCCCCATCTGTTGCCCGTCCCAGGGCAGCACCTTCCCCGCCTCATCGGCCAGTCGCATGCGCACCAGCGGCGAGGGCAAGCCCTGGCTGGTCTGGAAATGCAGCCGCTGGGGCGCAGGGAGTGCTTCCTCGGCGGGCTTCAAGCGCCCCAAGGCCGCCAGCGGCGAGGTCTCGGTCATGCCCCAGCCCTGGATCACCGCCAAGCCGAAGCGGGCCATGCCCTCAATCAACGAAGCCGGTACCGCCGATCCCCCCACCACGGTGCGCATCGGCGGCAGCTTCCAGCGATCGGGCTCGCGCCGCAGGGCTTCGAGCAGACCAAGCCAGATGGTCGGGACGCCCGCTGTGAGGGTGACACCTTCCCCGGCAAACAGATCCAGCAGGCTTTCCGGGTCCAGGTGGGGACCGGGGAAGACCTGGCTCGCGCCGACCAGGGTGGCAGCGAAGGGCAATCCCCAGGCATTGGCGTGGAACATGGGCACGACCGGCGTCACGGTATCGTGGCAGGACAGCCCCACCCCATCCGGCAGGGCGCTGGCCAAGGCATGCAGCACCGTCGAACGGTGGGAATACACCACACCCTTGGGACGCCCCGTGGTGCCCGAGGTGTAGCACATCAGGCAGGGATCCCGTTCATCCAACGCAGGGAGAACGAAATGTTCTTCGCCCCCCGCCAGCAGGTCTTCATAGTGTTCCAGGCTTGCCGCCGGAGCCGGCGCATCATCCCACGCGACCACCCAGACCCGCTCCAGATTCACCCGATCGCGAATGCGCTCAAACAGGGGCAGCAGGACATCGTCCAGAATCAGGAAGCGATCGCCGCCATGCTGGATGATGTACACCAGATCTTCGGGCGACAGCCGCAGATTCAGCGTATGCAGCACACCCCCGGCCAGTGCCACACCGAAATAGGCTTCCAGATGCGCCGCATGATTCCACATCAGGCTCGCCACCCGATCGCCAGACTGCAGGCCGGCCCGTTGCAGACCGCCGGCCAAGGCGCGGGCGCGCCGCGCCACCTCCCCATAGTTCGATCGGCGCAGGCTGCGATCCGGGGCTCTGGAGACGATCGCCCTATCCGGAAACAGGCGTTCGCTCCGCTCCAGCAGCAGATCCAGGGTCAGCCCGTCGGTCATCATGGTGCTCTGCATG
>WOZT01000102.1 GCA_011620145.1 Gammaproteobacteria bacterium
CAATCGCAGCCCCGCCGGTCCATGTCCCACCCGTCATCCCAAACGCGCCTCCCCAGCGCAGCGGCTTGCCGCTGGTCGTGGCCCTCTCGCTGGGTTTGCATGGCTTGGCCTTGCTGGGTGCGTGGGCCTGGCAACCCAGTGTCCAACACACACCACCCCAGCCCGAACCGCTGACCCTCGTCAGCCTGCCACCCATGGCGCCGGCCCCGGTGACGGCCAAACCAGAAGTCTCTCCGCCCCCGCCGCAACCCACGCCGCCCAAGCCGCAACCCAAACCGGCGCCTCGGCCCATTGCAAAGCCTGTCGCCAAACCCGCGCCGGCACCCCCACCGCGGCCCGCCGCAGCGCCTGCATTGCAAGAAACGACCACCGCCGCACCGGTCAGCGAATCCGCATCGGCCTCGGATCACTCGCCCGCGCCCGAACGGGATGCCGTCGACGCGCGGCAAACGGAAAAGGCGTCTGCCAACGCATCAGCGGCGGTGTCCGTTGATTTGAATGCCGCCTATCGGCTCAATCCCGCCCCCGACTACCCCCCCATCGCCTTGCGGCGGGGCTGGGAAGGCACGGTGCGCCTGCGGGTCACACTGGATGTCCAGGGTCATCCCAGCCGCGTCGACCTGGCCGCCAGTTCAGGTCATTCGATACTGGATGAATCCGCGCTGGCAGCGGTGCGGCGCTGGCAGTTCCGTCCAGCTACCCGCCTCGGCGAAGCGGTGGTGGCGACCGTGGAAGTGCCCATCGTCTTCAAGCTCAAGCGCTGACCCGACACCCCATCAAATCGAAGCCTTATCAACGCCCCATTCATTGCCCCGAAGGAGCCCGTTTTCATGGAACCCTCTTCTGCCTTGTGGTTCGGCTGGTGGGAACACGCCGACCCGGTCATCCGGGGGGTGTTCATCACCCTGGTGCTGATGTCGATCCTGAGCTGGACCGTCATGCTGGAAAAATTCTGGCAGTTGCGCCGCTGGTATCGGCTGGAGAGGGAGGCGGCCGGCTTGATCGAACGCGGCGACCTCTCCGCCCTGGAACGCCTGCCCGCCGACTGTCCCACCGGCCGCTTGCGTCAGGCGGCGGCGCGGCTGCTGGCCCGGCGCAACGCGGACGCGGCGGATCTGGAAAGCCGTCTGGCCGATGCCCAGGCGCCCATCCGCAGCGATCAGGAACAGCACCTGATCGTGCTGGCCACCGTGGGCAGCACCGCGCCGTTCGTGGGATTGCTGGGCACGGTGTGGGGCATCATGCACGCCCTGCAGACCCTCACCGGGCAGGCGCTGACCCTGGATGCCGTCGCAGGCCCCGTCGGGGAGGCGCTGATCGCCACGGCGGTGGGCTTGTTTGCCGCCATTCCCGCCCTGATCGGTTATAATCTCTCGGTTCGCGCCCTGAGCCGCCTCACCACCCTGACCGCCGACAATGGCCGCCATCTGGTGGACCTGCTCTACGCCCGCCCCGATTCGCGGGCTTCCTGAGCCCCCGACCGTCTTTTAGCGCGCGATATTTTTCCATGCACACCGGGCTTGTCGGCCCGGCGTGACGTGTTTTCTATCATGGCGCCACCCTGATCCGACCACCCCCCGCATTCTGTTGACGCAGTCGGCAATCCATCCCGCGCCTGATTCCCGCTCCATAATTTCCGGTGATTTTCTGATGACATCCAATGCCCCCGATACCTCCGATACCCAGCCACTGTTCAATGAACTCGGCCTGGCCGAGTCCGTCCTCAAAGCAGTGGATGAACTGGGTTACGAAACCCCATCCCCCATTCAGGCCCGCATCATTCCCCATGTACTGGCCGGCCAGGATGTGCTGGGTCAGGCGCAGACCGGCACGGGCAAGACTGCGGCCTTCGCCCTGCCCCTGTTGTCGCGGCTCGATCTGCAGTCGCCGCGGGTACAGGCCCTGGTGCTGGTGCCCACTCGCGAACTGGCGCTCCAGGTCGCTGCGGCCTTCCAGCGCTACGCGGCCCACCTGGTCGGCTTCCGTTCGCTGGCCATCTATGGCGGACAGGGCTACAGCGAGCAGTTGCGCGCGCTCCGGCAGGGCGTTCAAGTGGTGGTCGGCACCCCCGGTCGGGTGATGGACCATATGCGCAAGGGAACGCTGGATCTCGCCAATCTGCAGTGCCTGGTCCTGGACGAAGCCGACGAGATGCTGCGCATGGGCTTCATTGACGATGTGCAGTGGGTGCTGGAGCAGACCCCGCCGACGCGACAGATCGCGCTGTTCTCGGCCACCATGCCCGCTGCGGTCAAGCGCATCGCCCAGCGCCATATGAAGGATGCCGCGGAAATCGCCATCGAGGTGCGCACCTCCACCGCGCCGACCATCCGCCAGCGCTACTGGCGCATCAGCGGCATGCCCAAGGGCGAAGCGCTGGCGCGCATTCTGGAAACCGAGGACACCGACGGCATCATCATTTTCGTCCGCACCAAGGTCGAAACCCAGCAACTCGCCGATTCGCTGACGGCGCAAGGCTATGCCGCGGCACCCTTGAGCGGGGACATCGCCCAAAACCTGCGCGAGCAGACGGTCGCCAAGCTCAAATCGGGCCGCATCGACATCCTGGTCGCGACCGACGTCGCCGCCCGTGGACTGGACGTGGAACGCATCAGCCACGTCATCAACTACGATATTCCCTACGACACCGAAGCCTACGTCCACCGCATCGGCCGCACTGGTCGGGCCGGGCGCAGCGGCGAGGCCATCCTGTTCGTGGCGCCGCGGGAAGCGCGCATGCTGCAGGCCATCGAGCGCGCCACCCGCCAGCGCATCGAACCCATGGAACTGCCCGGCGTCGAGGCCATCAACACCCGCCGCATCGCGCGCTTCAAGCAAGCCGTCGATGCCGCGCTGGAACATCCCCAGCGCGCGTTTTTCCAGCAGCTGCTCACCGACTACACCACGGAAAAGGGCATTCCCGCGCTGGATGCCGCCGCCGCCCTGGCCGCTTTGTTACAGGGCGACACCCCGCTGCTGCTGACGGCTCGCGCCGAATCAGCCCGCGGACCGGCAACCCAACAGCCGGTGAGCCGCGACCCGGAATGGCGTTCCCACGAGCGCACCGGACGCGCCGACACGGAGCGCCCGCGCCCCGCCCGGCGCACGGATGCCCCCGTCCAGGCCGCCGGCGAGATGGAAACCTTCCGCGTCGAAGTCGGGCTGGCCCACGGCGTCAAACCGGCCAATCTGGTGGGCGCCATCGCCAACGAAGCGGGGCTGGACAGCCAATACATCGGCCGCATCAAGATTCTGGATGACTACAGCACCGTCGACCTGCCCGCCGGCCTGCCCAAGGCGCTGCTCGACACGCTGAAAAAAGTCTGGGTGGCGGGACGCCCACTGGACATCTCGCGGATGGGGGCCGGGGCGAAAACCCTCCCGGTCCGTGTCGCGGTGCGTCCCGCACGCATCACGCTCCCCAAGGATGGCAAACCCGCCGCGCCCGG
>WOZT01000009.1 GCA_011620145.1 Gammaproteobacteria bacterium
CAGAAGCTGCGCGAGGAAGTGGCCAGCCTGCGCCTTCAAATCCAGGCCCTGGAACAACAGACCGCGCGGCTGGATGATCGCGGTCGCCGCGACAGCTTCGTGGCCGGCGCGCTGGTGATGATTCTGGGCACCCTCATCGGCCTGGGGCTGCCGCGGCTGTTCGGGCTGAAACGGCCGCGGCGCTGGGATCGCTGGTAGTCACTCGGAGCGGTAGAGATCCCCGTCCCCACGGCGAAATTCCAGGGCTTTTTCCGTCATGCCCTGCTGCAGCGCTTCGGCTTCCCCGAGGCCCTGGCGGGCGGCGTAGGCGCGCACGTCCTGGGTGATCTGCATCGAGCAGAACTGCGGCCCACACATGGAACAGAAGTGAGCTGCCTTGTGACCCTCCTTGGGCAGGGTTTCATCATGAAATTCCTGCGCCTTCTCGGGATCGAGCCCCAGATTGAACTGATCCTGCCAGCGAAACTCGAAACGCGCCTTCGACAGGGCGTTGTCGCGTAGCTGCGCCGTCGGATGCCCCTTGGCCAGATCGGCGGCGTGGGCGGCGATCTTGTAGGTCACGATGCCTTCCCGCACATCGTCGCGATTGGGCAGGCCCAGATGCTCCTTGGGCGTCACATAACACAGCATGGCGGTGCCGTACCAGCCGATCTGCGCCGCGCCGATGGCGGAAGTGATGTGGTCGTAGCCCGGCGCGATGTCGGTGGTGAGCGGCCCCAGGGTATAGAACGGCGCTTCGTAGCATTCGGCCAGCTCCTTGTCCATGTTCTCCTTGATGAGTTGCATGGGCACATGCCCCGGCCCCTCGATCATCACCTGCACATCATGCCGCCAGGCGATCTGGGTCAATTCGCCCAGGGTCTTGAGTTCGGCGAACTGCGCAGCGTCGTTGGCATCGGCGATCGAACCCGGCCGCAGGCCATCGCCCAGCGAAAAACTCACGTCATAGGCCTTCATGATGTCGCAGATTTCCTCGAAATGGGTGTAGAGGAAATTCTCCTTGTGATGGGCCAGACACCACTTGGCCAGAATCGAGCCGCCGCGCGAGACGATGCCGGTGACGCGCCGGGCGGTGAGCGGGATGTAGGCCAGTCGCACCCCGGCGTGGATGGTGAAGTAATCCACCCCCTGCTCGGCCTGCTCGATCAGGGTGTCGCGGAAGATCTCCCAGGTCAGGGCTTCGGCCTTGCCGTCGACCTTTTCCAGCGCCTGGTAGATCGGCACGGTGCCGATGGGAACAGGCGAATTGCGGATGATCCATTCACGGGTTTCGTGGATGTGCTTGCCGGTGGACAGATCCATCACCGTATCGCCGCCCCAGCGGATCGCCCAGACCAGCTTCTCGACCTCGTCGGCGATGGAACTGGTCACCGCCGAATTGCCGATGTTGGCGTTCACCTTCACCAGGAAGTTGCGGCCGATGATCATCGGCTCGCTCTCGGGATGGTTGATGTTGGCGGGAATGATGGCGCGGCCGGCAGCGACCTCGGCGCGCACGAATTCCGGTGTCACCAGTTCCGGCAAGCGGGCGCCGAAGGCCTGTCCGGGATGGCGGCGCAGGATCCCGGCCCGTTCGTAGGTTTCCCGCAAGACATCCAGGCGCTGGTTTTCCCGGATGGCGATGTATTCCATCTCGGGGGTGATGAGACCACGCCGCGCGTAATGCATCTGGGTGACGTTGGCGCCCGCTTTGGCACGGCGCGGCGGATGCGCGCGGGCAAAGCGCACATCGGCCAGTTCCGGGGCCTGCAACCGACTCTGTCCATAGGTCGAGGTGGGACCGGCGAGCGGCTCGGTGTCCTCCCGCTCGACGATCCAGTCACGGCGCAGCGGAGCAAGGCCCGCGCTCAGGTCGATCACCGCCTGCGCGTCGGTATAGGGACCGGAGGGATCGTAGAGGGTGATGGGTGGATTGTCCTCCATCCCCTGGGCGCTACGAGTCGGCGATTGCACCACCTCGCGCATCGCCACCCGCAGATCGGGTCGCGACCCTGCGACGTGGATCTTCCGGGAACCGGGATGGGGCTGGGTCAGTGCGTCGCTGAGCCGTTCGATGCGTTCGGTCAATTCGGTGGGGATGGCGCTCATGATCTTTGGTTTTCCTTGCATGGACGGCCGCCGCCGCTGGAGGCCGGGCCCGGTGAAATCATTGTATCCCCTGCCGCAGCGGGGGAAGAAAGTCGCCGGCCGCATGATAGACTTGGGCCCTTCATTGGACATTGCCCGGGAGCGACACGTGGTGGATCTCAAGCAGGCCCGCAGCAGCATGGTGGAACAGCAGATCCGCACCTGGTCGGTGCTGGATCAACGGGTGCTGGACCTGATGGCGTCCTTGCCCCGCGAATCCTTCGTCCCGCCCGCCTACCGCTCGCTGGCCTATGCCGACACCCTGATTCCGCTGGGTCATGGGCAGGTGATGGAGGAGCCCAAGTTGGCTGCCCGGCTGCTGCAAGCGCTGGACATCGATCCGCTCGATCAGGTGTTGGAAGTGGGCACGGGCAGTGCTTACCTCACGGCTTGCCTGGCCCATCTCGGTCGCGCCGTGCGCAGTGTCGACATCCACGCCGACTTCATCGTGGCCGCCGCCCCGCGTCTGGCGAGCCTGGGCATCACCAACGTGCAACTGGCCTGCGAAGACCTGGGGCTGGGTTTGCCCGGCGTCGAACAGCAACACGACGTGATCGTGGTGACCGGCTCGCTGCCGCTGTACCACGAGGGCTTCCACCGCGCACTGACCCTCGGGGGACGGCTGCTGCTGATCGTGGGCACCGAGCCCCTGATGGAAGCGGTGCTCTTCACCCGCGTCGCGGTGGATCAATGGGTGCGGCGCAGCCTGTTGGAAACCTGTCTACCGCCTCTGGAGCATGCCCGCATGCCGGCGGCCTTCACTTTCTAACTGCGGAGTACGGGCGATGGATACGGTCGATGTCCGCCGACTGGCAGAGTGGCTGAATGAAGCAGCACCCCCGCTGTTGCTGGACGTGCGGGAGGACTGGGAACATGCCATCGCCCATCTGCCCGGCAGCCTGTTGATCCCCATGGGTCAGGTTCCCGCGCGCATCGAGTCGCTGCCCCGCAATCGCCCCGTGGTTGTTTATTGCCACCATGGCATGCGCAGCGCCCAAGTGGCCGCATTCCTGCTGAGCCGAGGCTACGCGCCCGTCTATAATCTGACTGGCGGCATCGACGCCTGGTCCACGCAGATCGACCCCGCCCTGCCGCGCTACTGAATCCTGAGGGCCTTGGCAACTGGCGGGACAGGCGCGACGGAACCCGCCACCAGGGGACCCGTCCCCGAAAGATAGGGGTCCACCAGCGCCCACAACCGATCCAGTGCGCCCTGATTCGCCATCACCCACTGCCGCCCGCGCTCCCCCGCCCGTTGCGCCGCTCCAGGGTCCTTGAGCCATCGTTCCACGCCATGGGCCAGGGATTCGGC
>WOZT01000268.1 GCA_011620145.1 Gammaproteobacteria bacterium
GACGGCGATGGAGAGCGCCGCCCCGAGATGCACGGCGTAGCCCTTGGGAATCTCCACCGGCCGCAGGGTGGCGAGCATGCGCTGGTACTGATGGACTGAGCCCAGGGATGCGAGCACGCCCAAGGCGATGAAGGCCAGCCCGACCCAGAACGAACCACCTCGGGGGATCGGTTCGCCCGGATGGGCCAACAGCATGTGCGTGAACAGGCCGAAGCGTTCCACCGCAAAGCCGAAGGCCATGAGGGTGAGGCTGGTGCGGTTCCAGGCCAGCAAGGTGCGCTCGGCCGCCATGAATACGCGGGGATCATTCAGTTCCGACACAGCTCACTCCGCACCGATTGCGTCGACATCCCTGCGCCATGCTGAGCCGCCAATGCGGCCCGCAGGGCGTCCTCCACCGTCAGTGCCACGCCGCGCCGCGCCCCGGCGAGATCCAGCGCCTCGGCCATTTGTGCGCCGGTCAATGCGGCTGCGGCCACCAGATCCCGGCCTTCCAGCCACTGGGCCGTCCACGCGGCGACCGCCAGGGTGGCCGGGCAGCCCCAGGCGCTGAAGCGGGCGCGCTCGATGCGTCCCGCGCGCACGGCCAGATCCCAGCGCACCCAGCGACCGAGGCGCGGGGCGCCCGCCTCGCCGGTGACCACGCCCGGCCCCGGCGGCAAGCGACCCGCGCCGCGCAGGTGACCAAACCAGGCGGTCACCGCCGCCCCGTAGATCGGCGGCAAGGCCGCAGGGCCGGGCAGATCCTCCACGGACTCCCCCGCCGCCACCCGGCGCAGCCGCAGGATGGTCCGGCGCAGGACAGCCGCCGCCTGATCGATCTCCGCCTCACGGGTCCAGCGGCCCGGCGACAGGCGCAGCGCGCCCTGGGCGGTGACGGGATCCAACCCCAAAGCCTGCAGCACGGCGGACGGCTCGCCCTCGGCAGCGGTGCAGGCCGATCCGGCGGAGGCCGATACCTCGCCCCACAGGCTGGCCAACAGCGCCTCCCCCGCCACCCCCTGGACCGCCACGTTGACGATGCCCGGCACACGGGGCGCCTGGGCGCCGACCCAGAGGAGATCAGGCAAATCCGCCAAGGCCTGCTGCAGCCGCGCCATCAATAGGGCAAGACGCGCTTGCTCCGTCTCGCGCTCCTGATGGATGAGAGCCGCCGCCGCGCCCATGCCGACGATCTGGTGGGTCGCGAGCGTCCCGGAGCGCCGCCCGCGTTCCTGGCCGCCGCCGTGCATCTGGGGCGCCAGACCCGCCCGCGGGCGATCCCGTACATACAGGGCGCCAATCCCCTGCGGGCCATAGAGCTTGTGCGCCGACAGCGACAGGTAATCCACCGGCAGCGTGCGCACATCGATCGGCAGCCGACCGGCGCTTTGGGCCGCGTCGACATGGAAACGCACGCCGCGCGCCTGACACACCGCGCCCAGGGCGGCGATGTCCTGGATGATGCCGGTTTCGTTGTTGACGTGCATGAGGGACACCAGCACGGTGTCGGGGCGCAGGGCCGCCGCCAACTGCTCGGGATGGATGCGCCCATCGGCGGCCGGGGACAGGCGCGTCACGGCAAATCCCTGCGCCTCCAGCGCCGCGAGGGGATCGCGCACCGAGGGATGCTCGGTGAGGGCACTGACCAGATGCCGGCCCCGCTCCCGGTAGAACTGAGCGGCGCCTTTGAGGGCGAGGTTGTTGGCTTCGGTGGCGCCGGAGGTCCACACGATCTCGCGGGGATCGGCATGGATGAGCTGGGCCACCTGCGCCCGCGCACGCTCCACGGCAGCGGCGGCGCGCTGACCCTCGGGATGCTGAACGGAGGCCGGGTTGCCGTGACCGCTGTCGGGCCCCAGAACGGCCATCATGGCGGCGAGCACGCGCGGATCGACCGGCGTGGTGGCGGCATGATCCAGATAAACGGGGGCGTTCATGGGCCGGTTTGGGTGCGGACGGTCGCCGAGGCCGAACCGGAGGTCACTTCATCCATAGGCGTCACACCGCAGGGCGGCGGCGCGGGCACGGGCTCGCCCGTCTCGCCCTCCAGTTGGTGCAGGCGCTGGCCCAGGGTCTGGATGCATTCGTCCATGGCGTGGATGTGGTCCAGCATGCCGTTGATGGCATGGGCCACCGGATCGGGCATTTCCTGGGTCAGGCCATAGGCGTCAAACCCCATGCGCTGGGCGATGGCCTGACGGCGGGCATCCGGCGGCTCGGCACTCGGCGTGGCGTGGCCCACGACCCGCGCCGGAATCCCGACCACGGTTGCGCCCGCCGGCACCTCACGCACCACGACGGCGTTGGAACCAATGCGGGCGCCGGCGCCGATGCGGATCGGCCCCAGGATCTTGGCCCCGGCCCCGACCACCACGTCGTTTTCAAGCGTGGGATGGCGCTTGCCGCCGGCCCAACTGGTGCCGCCCAGGGTCACGCCGTGATAAAGCGTGCAATCGTCCCCCACCTCGGCGGTCTCGCCGATCACCACACCCATGCCGTGATCGATGAAAAAGCGGCGGCCGAGACGCGCGCCGGGATGGATTTCAATTCCCGTCAGCCCGCGCCCCAGATGCGACAGCAGCCGCGCCGACCATAGCCACCCGCGCTGCCACAGCGCGTGGCTGATGCGGTGCAACCAGACGGCGTGCAGACCCGGATAGGTCATCAGCACTTCGCGGGTGCTGCGTGCGGCCGGGTCGCGCTCGAACACGCACTGGATGTCTTCTCGCAGGCGTTGCCACATGACTCACATTCACCGATCGAGTACGGAGGCGGCATGCCCCCGGGAGGCTCATTATACGTCCCGGCCGTCGGCCCCGCCGGGCCGACGCGTGCGCCCGCCCTGGATCGCGCTCAGCATGCCGCGCAGGATATTGACCTCGTCCGGCTCCATCTGCGCGCGATTGAACAAGCGCCGCAGCCGACGCATCAACTGGCGCGGGTTGCCGCGATCCAGGAAACCGATCTCTGCCAGGACTTCTTCGAGATGCTCGTAGAACGAGCCCAGCATCGCGGCGCTCGCCAAGGTCTCGCTCGCGACGGTTGGCGCCGCCTCCTCGAAGCCGCCAGCCGCCATGCGCCATTCATACGCCATGACCTGCACGGCGGCGGCCAGATTGAGCGAGCCATAATTCGGATTGGCGGGGATGTTGATGCGCACATGGCACAGATCCAGTTCCGCGTTGGTCAGGCCGGTGCGCTCACGGCCAAACACCAGGGCGGCTCGTTCTGTGACGGGTCGCTGTACGACGGCTTCGGCACCGGTGCGGGCAGAGAGCGTGGGACCGGAAATGTAGCGCGGGCGGGCGCTCAGCCCGCCAACCCAATGACAACCGGCCAGGGCAGCGGGCAAATCGGCGTGAACGCAGGCGTGATCGAGGATGTCATCGGCCCCCGCCGCCATGGCCGAGGCCTGCGGGTCGGGAAAACAGGCGGGCGCGACCAGATGCAGCTCA
>WOZT01000104.1 GCA_011620145.1 Gammaproteobacteria bacterium
GCCTGTTCGAATTCCAGATCCCGGGCATGGCGCTGCATGCGGGTTTCCAGCTCGCGGATTTTCTTGTCCATGGCCACGGGATCGGCAAGCAAGGGCCGATCTTCGGGCCGCGGGCGGCGGTTTTTATCGCGCAGGTTGCGGCCCGGAATGGCTCGGCCGGTTTCCATGATGTCTTCGACGCTCTTCTGGATCCCCTGCGGGGTGATGCCATGCTGGCGGTTGAAGGCTTCCTGCTTGTGACGGCGACGGTCGGTTTCATCGATCGCCCGACGCATGGAGTTGGTGATGTAGTCGGCGTAGAGGATGGCGCGGCCATTGAGGTTGCGGGCGGCGCGGCCAATGGTCTGGATCAGCGAGCGCTCCGAACGCAGGAAGCCCTCCTTGTCGGCGTCGAGAATCGCCACCAGCGATACTTCGGGCATGTCCAGCCCCTCGCGCAGCAGGTTGATCCCCACCAGCACGTCGAACTCCCCCAGCCGCAGGCCGCGCACCAGCTCAATCCGCTCCACGGCGTCGATGTCCGAGTGCAGGTAGCGCACCCGCACGCCATGCTCGGCGAGAAAATCGGTCAGATCCTCCGCCATGCGCTTGGTCAGGGTGGTGATCAGCACCCGATCCCCCGCCTCCACCCGCACGCGGATCTCTCCCAGCACATCATCAACCTGGGTGCGCGCCGGTCGGATTTCGACCTGCGGATCCACCAGCCCGGTGGGCCGCACGACCTGCTCGGCCACCGCATCGCTATGGGCCAGTTCATAGGGCCCAGGGGTGGCGGAAACATAGATCGTCTGCGGCGCGAGCCGTTCGAACTCCTCGAATCTCAAGGGGCGATTGTCGAGGGCCGAGGGCAGCCGAAAGCCATATTCCACCAGGTTTTCCTTGCGCGAGCGGTCGCCCTTGTACATGGCCCCGAGCTGGGGAACGGTGACGTGGCTCTCGTCGATCACCAGCAAGGCTTCGCCGGGGAGATAGTCGAACAGGGTCGGCGGCGGCTCCCCCGGCTTGCGGCCGGAGAGATAGCGCGAGTAGTTCTCGATGCCTGAGCAATAGCCCAGCTCGGCGATCATCTCCAGATCGAACTGGGTGCGCTGCTCCAGTCGCTGGGCCTCCAACAGGCGGTTTTGCGCGCGCAAACTCTCGAGCCGGAGCTTGAGGTCGATGCGAATCTGCTCCACCGCGGCAAGCAAATTTTCGCGCGGGGTGACGTAATGGCTCTTTGGAAAGACGGTGTAGCGCGCGAGCGGTCGCCCCAGTTCCCCGGTGAGCGGATCAAAGGCGCGGATCGACTCGATTTCCTCATCGAACAGTTCCAGGCGCACGGCTTCCTGTTCCGATTCGGCCGGGAAAATGTCGATCACATCGCCCCGCACGCGGAAGGTGCCCCGTGTCAGCTCCAGCTCGTTGCGGGTGTACTGCAGTTCGGTGAGTCGCCGCAGCACGGTGCGCTGGTCGAGGCGGTCGCCCGGCAGCAGATGCAGCACCATGCTGAAATAGGCTTGGGGATCACCCAGGCCGTAGATCGCCGACACGCTCGCCACGATGATGGCATCGCGGCGCTCCAGCATGGCCTTGGTGGCCGACAGGCGCATCTGTTCGATGTGCTCGTTGATGGAAGCGTCTTTTTCGATGTAGGTGTCGGTGGAGGCGACGTAGGCCTCGGGCTGGTAATAGTCGTAGTAGGAAACGAAATATTCGACGGCGTTGCGCGGAAAGAAACCTTTCATTTCGCCATACAACTGGGCGGCCAGCGTCTTGTTGGGCGCCAGGATCAGGGTCGGGCGCTGCAGTTGGGCGATCACATGGGCGATGGTGAAGGTCTTGCCGGAACCCGTGACGCCCAGCAGGGTCTGTCGCGCCAGCCCGTCCTGCAGGCCCTCCACCAGACGCGCGATCGCCTCCGGCTGATCGCCGGCGGGCGCGTAGTCGGCATGCACTTCGAATCGATCGGTCATTGCGATGGTCCAGAGGGGTAATTAAGATGGGCGGTTATTCCGCAGCCGGCAAAGAGGACATCAACTTGGGCATTCGATTGTCTCAGCGAGTTCAACGCATCAAGCCCTCCCCCACCTTGGCGGTCACCGCCCGGGCCGCCGCGCTCAAGGCCAGCGGCAAGGATGTGATCGGTCTGGGCGCCGGGGAGCCGGATTTCGACACGCCCGACCACATCAAGGCGGCGGCGATGGATGCCATCAACCGCGGTTTCACCAAGTATACGGCGGTGGACGGGACCGCCGGCCTCAAGCAGGCGGTGGTGGAGAAGTTCCAGCGCGACAACGACCTGCGCTACACCCCCAAGCAGATCCTGGTGTCCTGTGGCGCCAAGCAGAGCTTCTTCAACCTGTGCCTGGCCCTGCTGGACGCGGGCGATGAGGTGATCATCCCCGCGCCCTACTGGGTCTCCTACCCGGACATGGTGCTGATTGCCGATGCCACCCCGGTGATCGTGTCCACCACCATGGACGCGGGCTTCAAGATCACCGCCGAACAACTCGAAGCGGCGATCACCCCGCGCACCCGCATGCTGGTGCTCAACAGCCCGTCCAACCCCACGGGCAAGGCCTACAGCCGCGCCGAACTCCAGGCCCTGGGCGAGGTGCTGCGGCGCCATCCCGAAGTGCTCATCGTCAGCGACGACATCTATGAAGTCATCCTGTGGACGCCGGAGCCTTTCGTCAATATCGCCATGGCCTGCCCGGATCTGGTCGAGCGCACGGTGGTCATCAACGGCGTCTCCAAGAGCCACGCCATGACCGGTTGGCGCATCGGCTATGCTGCGGGCCCCGAGGCGCTGATCCAGGCCATGACCAACGTGCAATCCCAGAGCACATCCAACCCCACCTCCATCTCCCAGGTCGCCGCGGAAGCTGCCCTGCGCGGCGATCAGGCTTGCGTCGGCGAAATGGTGAAAGCCTTCCGGCAACGCCACGACGCCGTGGTCGCCCGACTCAATGCATTGCCCGGCGTGCGCTGCCTGCCCTCGGATGGCACGTTCTACGCCTTCCCGGATTTCTCGGCCGTGCTGGCGCGGCGCACGGATCTGGCCGATGACGTGGCCCTGGGCGAGTTCTTGCTGAACGAAGCCCTGGTGGCCCTGGTCCCCGGTTCGGCATTCGGCAGCCCTGGCCACATGCGGCTGTCCTATGCCACCAGTCAGGCCCTGCTGGACAAGGCCCTGGACCGGCTGGCCGAGGCCCTCGGCTAAGCGTTCGCGCCCCGGCCTGCCTTGACGGCAGCCGGGGCGTCGGCTAGGATTCGCCGCTTGTTGTTCCCCGGTAGCTCAGTCGGTAGAGCAGGTGACTGTTAATCACCGGGTCGGCGGTTCGAGTCCGTCCCGGGGAGCCATAAAATTCATGATAAGGCCGGACTTGCTCCGGCCTTTTTATTTCCAGGATCCCCCGCTTCCGCGCCGTATCAGCCGATGAACCTGCGCGCGGC
>WOZT01000278.1:0-11108 GCA_011620145.1 Gammaproteobacteria bacterium
ACCTCTTCACCCCGCGCCAGCTCGTCGCGCTGACGACGTTTTCCGATCTGGTCACAGAGGCTATCGTCAAGATCAAGGCAGATGCGCTGGCCGCCGGTCTGCCCGACGACGGTGAACCCCTCGAAAAACTCGGCGCTGGCGCGACGGCGTACGCGCAGGCGGTGGGTGTGTATTTGGCACTAGCAGCAGATCGAATGACCGATTCACATTCGTCGCTCGTCACTTGGACATCCCAGCGGGAGACGCTACGAAATACATTTGGCCGTCAGGCACTGCCAATGGTTTGGGACTTCGCGGAAGCAAACCCTTTTTCAGATTCCACGGGAAACTTTTCAGGCTCGCTTGTATGGGTAGAAAAGGCATTTGATTGTTTTACATCAGACAGGTTTGGCTTGGCACAGCAAGGTGATGCTCAATCCCAATCCATTAGTACAAACAAAGTCGTCTCCACCGACCCACCCTACTACGACAACATCGGCTACGCCGACCTCTCCGATTTCTTCTACGTCTGGCTGCGCAAGAGCCTGAAGCCGATTTTCCCCGGCCTGTACGCCACGCTCGCGGTGCCCAAGGCCGAGGAGCTGGTCGCGACCCCTTACCGCCACGGAAACAAGGACAAAGCCGAAGCCTTTTTCCTCGACGGCATGACGCGCGCGATGCACAACCTCGCAAGCCAAGCGCATCCGGCGTTTCCGGTAACGATCTATTACGCCTTCAAACAGGCCGAGACGAAAGGCGAGGCGGGCACGCACAGCACGGGCTGGGAAACCTTTCTCGACGCCGTGTTGCGCGCCGGCTTTGCGCTGACTGGCACATGGCCAATACGTACCGAGCGTGACGGTCGAACGATTAGTTCCGGGACGAATACTCTTGCCTCCAGCATCGTCCTTGTCTGCCGCAAACGTGCTGCCGATGCGCCCACAGTCGGTCGTCGCGACTTTCTACGTGAGATCAATGCCACGCTGCCTGATGCGCGGATGGATATGACGCGTGGTGGTGTCAACTCACCAGTCGCTCCCGTGGATTTGTCACAAGCCATCATCGGTCCCGGCATGGGCATTTTCAGCCAGTATGCGGCGGTCCTCGAGGCCGATGGCAAGCCGATGAGTGTGCGCACTGCGCTGCAACTCATCAACCGATTCCTGGCCGAAGACGACTTCGACCA
Source organism: Gammaproteobacteria bacterium (assembly GCA_011620145.1). Lineage (GTDB taxonomy): Bacteria > Pseudomonadota > Gammaproteobacteria > UBA5335 > UBA5335 > Macondimonas. The sequence goes on from WOZT01000278.1 coordinate 1,166, forward strand.
CGACACCCAGTTCTGCTTGCACTGGTTCGAGCAGCAGGGCTGGGCCACCGGCAGATACGGTGACGCCGACGTGCTGGCGCGCGCCAAGGGCACCAGCGTCGGTGGTCTGCAGGAATCCGGCGTCGTCGAGAGTGGCGCGGGCAAATTGCGCCTGCTGCGCTGGGCCGAATTGCCGAAGGATTGGTCGCCCGAGACAGACACCCGCACGCCGGTGTGGGAGGCGCTGCACCACCTGATCCGCGCGCTGAATCAGGACGGCGAGTCCGCCGCTGGCGCCCTGCTGGCCCGCATGCCCGCACTTGCTGAGCCAATGCGCGCCTTGGCTTACCGGCTCTATACACTATGCGAGCGCAAAGGCTGGGCGGAGGACGCCCGCGCCTACAACGAACTCGTCACCGCCTGGAGCGGCATTGAACAAGCCGCTGGCGAAGCCGGCGTGCTTGGTTCGCAGACGCAGTTGGACATTTGAAGGAGGACACGCTGTGTCAGTAGCCGCTTGGCCCTATCCCGGTTCGCGCTGGTGGAAGTTCGACTTCCATACGCACACGCCGGCGTCTACCGACACGCCGTGGCATCGCAATGGCCTGACGCTGACGCCACAGGACTGGCTGCTGAAGTACATGGTGGCGGGTATCGACTGTGTGGCGGTGACCGACCACAACAGTGGCGCCTGGATCGACCGGTTGAAAGTGGCCTACGCCGAGATGAAGGCACTGGCCGACAGCGGGCAAGCGCTAGCCAATTTTCGTGAGCTGACGTTGTTCCCTGGCGTTGAGATCTCGGTCAGTGGCGGTTTCCACCTGCTGGCCATTTTCGATCCTTCCCAGACAACGCGCACCATCACTGACCTGCTGGCTGCTGTTCGCTATCAAGGCACGGATGGAGACAGCGACGGCGTGACGAGCAAAGGGCCGGAGGGTGTCTTCCAGGCCGTCTTGGCAGCGGGCGGCATTCCGATACCCGCACATGCGGATCGACCAGACGAATCTGGCAAAGGGCTGCTGGCGTTGCGCGATGGTAGCGGCGCAAGCCGCCTGGATGCAAACACGCTGCGCGGCATCCTGGACAGTGCGCCAGTGCTCGCGGTCGAGTGGGAAGACATGGCCCGGCAGCCACCGGCCTGCGTGAAAACCTCTGTCGACAAGCTGGCTCGGGTGCTGGGCAGCGACTGCCACACCTTCCAAGGCAATGCGGTCCCCGGCAGCCGCTACACCTGGGTCAAGATGGCGAGCCCGACGCTCGAAGGCCTGCGGCTGGCCTTGATGGACGGCAATGGCGTTTCGATCCGGCGCAGCGATGAGGCGGCATTCGATCCCTTCCGAGTGCCGGCCCATGTCATCACCGCCATAGAGATCGAGAGCGCCCGCTACATGGGCAATGGCAAGCCGGCACGGCTGGCATGCTCGCCGTTCTTCAATGCGGTGGTCGGCGGCCGCGGTACGGGCAAGTCCACCGTCGTGCACGCATTGCGCCTGGCGACGCGTCGTGATCAGGAACTGACCGCACTGCCAAAGGACGGCGAGCCGCGCGCACAGTTTGATGCGTTCCGCAAACCCGCCACTGGGCGCGACGACAAGGGTGCACTGCGCACCAACTCGGTTGTCCGTGTGGAATGGCAGCACGAAGAAGAACGTATGCAGCTGGTGTGGCGGGCAGACGGGGAAGGCTCAGTTGTGGAGGAATGGCGTGGTGGCCAGTGGCATGCATCGACCAGCCAGAGCGTGAATGCAGCGCGGTTCCCTGTGCGCATCTTCTCCCAGGGGCAGATCGCGGCCATGGCGGGCAGCGGGCGCCAAACCTTACTGGCTATCATCGACGAGGCCACGCAGACCGAACCGTTACAGCAGACTTTCGAGGAAGCCAAGCGCACGTTCTTCACCCAGCGTGCCCGGCTGCGCGAACTGGACGGCAAACTGGCCGGATTGGCCGAAGTCGAGCGCAAGCTGGCCGACGCGGACAAGAAGCTGGCGGCACTGTCGCAGGCCGACCATGCCGAGGTGCTCCGCGCCTTCGCGCAAGCGCAGCACCAGGCCAGGGAAATGAAGTCGCTGCTTGAGCAACTGCGCGAAGGCGCTGTACGCATTGCTGACCTGCCCAATCAGATCGTGCTCGACGATTGGTCGAGCCAGCACTTCACGGAGCTGGACGCCGATCTGCTGGCGTGGCGCCACGACATCGATCTTCAGGTGGAGCAGGTTCGCATCGGCCTGCTGGAGCAGGCGCGCAAGCTCACGGTGATTGTTGAAACGTCGCAAACAGACGGCCGCGTGGCGCAATGGCGCGCACGCGCCCAAGCCGCGCAGCAGTCTCACACGGCACTGCAGCAACAACTTGCAGCGCAAGGCGTCAACGATCCACAGGCCTTCGCCCGCCTCACCCAGGAACGCCAGCAACTGCAAGCGCAGCACAAGGCGCTTCAGCAGATGCAGAACGACCGCCAGACGCTGCTGCAGCAGATCGAAGCGCAGCAGAGGATGATCGGTCAGAAACGGCGCGCCATCACCCAGGCACGCCAGACCTTCGTCCGCGACGCGCTGGCGGGCAACCCCCATGTGCGCATGGTCGTCGTGCCGTTTGGGTTCGAGGCGAGGCAGATCGAGCGCGAACTGCGCGAACTTGTCGATGCGACCGACGAGCGGTTTGCCGACGACCTGCTGAACGACGAGGCATCGGGTGGCATGGCATTCGATATGGCTCAAGCAGACGAAACCGGCAGGGGGAGTGCGGTGGACGCCGTCAAGCAACGCTTGTTGACGATTGACAGCACCCTGGGCGGGCGCTTTCGCAACTACCTGCAGCGACAGCACGAGAAGCCCGAGTTTGCGGACCGTGTGTTGGCTTGGTATCCAGAGGACGACCTGCGGATCGAGTACCAGCGTGGTGGCCAGTGGGCTGCCATCGACCAGGGCTCGCAAGGACAGCGCTCTGCTGCCCTTCTAGCCTTCCTGCTGGCCTTTGGCGAGGAGCCCATCGTGCTCGATCAGCCCGAGGACGATCTGGACAACCATCTGATTTACGACTTGATCGTTCGGCAGATTCGGGAGAACAAGCTGCGCCGCCAGCTCATCATCGTGACTCACAACCCGAACGTGGTGGTCAACGGCGATGCGGAACTGGTGCACATCATGGATTTCGGACGTGGTCAGTGCTACGTGCAACAAAGTGGCGCACTGCAGGACGCCCCTGTGCGCCGCGAGGTGTGCCGCGTGATGGAGGGCGGGCACGAGGCGTTCTCCAAGCGCTGGAAGCGACTCGGAACGGAGGTTTGACATGTTGGCAACGCGCAGCGAACTGCTGGAAAAGATCCGGCTCGGTGAAGACAGCTTCCTAGAGCTGAAGGAAGTGAAGTTCGCGGGCGGAAAGGTCCGAGGGCCTACACAGGACGGGCTGGCCGATGAACTGGCTGCCTTTGCTAACAGCGCCGGTGGTGTGTTGCTCCTGGGGGTGGAAGACACCAGCCGGGAAGTGCTCGGCATTCCGCTGGAGCAGCTCGACGCTGTGGAGCGCGTGGTGCGCGAGGCGTGCGAACAGTCGATCAAGCCGCCGCTGGCCCCGGTCATCGAACGCCTGACGCTGCCCGACGTTGCAGGTATGGAGCAGCCCGTCGTTCGGATTGCCGTGGAGCGCAGTCTCTTCGTTCACCAAAGCCCAGGGGGATACCTGCATCGCGTCGGTTCATCGAAACGTCCCATCCCGCCAGACCACCTGGCCCGATTGTTTCAGCAGCGCAGTCAATCTCGCCTGATCCGCTTCGACGAAACGCCTGTTCCCCGCGCTTCCCTGGCCGATCTGGATGAGGGGCTGTGGCGCCGGTTCGCACCCGTGCACAGTGCCGATACGCCCGAGGTTCTGCTGGGCAAACTCGCAATGGCGGCCCGTGACGAGCAAGGCACTTGGCGGCCTACGGTGGCAGGGTTGCTCATGGCGAGCCGCGCTGCGCAACGGTTCTTGCCGGGCGCGCTCATCCAGGCAGTGGCCTATCAGGGCACAAATGTTCTGCCCGCCGGGGAGGCAGCGTATCAACGGGATGCCCACGACATTACCGGGCCGCTGGACCAGCAGATCCTCGAAGCCTGCGCCTTCGTGCGCAAGAACATGCGGGTTGCGGCATACAAGCGTGGGGATGGCGGCCGCCAGGATCTGCCGCAGTTTGATCTGCTGGCCGTGTTCGAGGCGGTGACCAATGCGGTTGCCCACCGCGACTATTCGATGGCTGGGTCCAAGGTGCGACTGCGCCTGTTCGACGACAGGCTGGAGTTGTACTCGCCAGGCATGCTGCCAAACACCATGACGCCAGAGAGCCTGCCATTTCGCCAGGCAGCACGCAATGAGGCGCTGACCAGCCTGCTGGCTCGCTGTCCCATCGACGACGGAACGCTGGCCGCCCATCGCCAACACATCATGGACAAGCGTGGAGAAGGCGTCTCCATCATCCTCGAAGCGAGTGAGCGGCTGGCCGGCAGGCGGCCCGAGTACCGCCTCAACGACGACAGCGAATTGATGCTGACCATCTACGGCGCTCAATTGGAGCAGAAACAATGAGCTTGAAACCCTGGCGCGAGATCGCCGTACCGCATGAGGACGTACTCAAGGGCACGTTCCAGCAGGCCGAGTTCGCGGCCGACCTGTCGCGGGTTCACGCGGGCACGGCGAGCGAGGAATACCAGAACCCGGCGCTGTTTTTTCAGCGCACCTTCATCACAGAGGGCATGCGCCTGCTGCTCGACTCGGTGGTGAAGCGCCTCTCGGGCAGGGGCGGCGACCCAGTCATTCAGCTGCAGACGGCTTTCGGCGGTGGCAAGACGCACACGATGCTTGCGGTCTATCACCTGGCCAAGGGCGAGGTGCCGGCCAGTGAGCTGCAAGGCGTCGCAGCCATCCTGGACGCGGCTCAGATCACGGAAATGCCCCGCGCTCGCGTCGCCGTGCTCGACGGCATCAAGTCGTCGCCCAACCAACCTATCAAGCGCGATGGGCAGGTGGTGCATACGCTGTGGGGCGACCTGGCATGGCAGCTGGGTGGCGCGGAAGCTTACGCCCTGGTGGACGACGCCGACACATCGGGTACTTCGCCCGGCAAGGCGGTGCTGGAGACTTTGCTGGCGCGGTGTGCGCCGTGCGTCATCCTCATCGACGAGCTGGTGGCCTATGTGCGTCAGTTCGAGGAAGGCAAGGCCCTGACCGGCGGCACCTTCGATTCCAACCTGTCGTTCGTGCAGGCGCTGACGGAGGCGCTGAAGGCCGTGCCCACGGCAGTGCTGCTGGCGTCGCTGCCCGAGTCGGACAAGGAAGCCGGCAGCCAACGCGGCGTGAAGGCGCTGGAGGCGCTGGCCCACTACTTCGGCCGCATACAGGCGCTGTGGAAGCCGGTGGCGACCGAAGAGGCCTTCGAGATCGTGCGGCGACGCTTGTTCGCGTCGATTAACGACAAGCTGGCGATGGAGTCGGTATGCCGCACGTTCGCCGATTTCTATACCGCCAACCGCGACGACTTCCCGCAGGACACGCAGGAGAGCCGCTACTTCGAGCGCCTGGTCCACGCCTACCCCATCCACCCCGAGGTATTCGACCGGCTCTACGACGACTGGTCAACGCTGGACAACTTCCAGCGCACGCGCGGCGTGCTGAAGATGATGGCCAAGGTGATCCACCGCCTGTGGAAGGACGGCAACAACGATCCGCTGATCATGCCGGGCAGCCTGCCCCTGTACGACGGCGACGTGCGCAACGAAATCATTAATTACTTGCCGCAAGGCTGGGACCCGGTGATTGAACGCGACGTGGATGGTGAACGCGCCGAGACCACCGAAATCGAGAACAAAGATACCCGCTTCGGCAGCGTGCAGGCCTGCCGCCGTGCGGCACGAGCGGTATTCCTGGGCAGCGCGCCCAGCACCACGAACCAGCTGGTGCGCGGTCTGGAGCTCGAGCGCGTAATGCTTGGCATCGTTCAGCCCGGTCAGCAGATTGGGTTGTTCAAGGACGCACTGCGCCGGCTCGCTGACCGGCTGCACTACCTCAACCACGCCAACGATCGCTTCTGGCTCGACACGCGGCCCAACCTGCGCCGCGAGATGGAAGAGCGCAAACGCCGCTTTCAGGACAAGGAGGATGTGTTCCCCATCGTCCGCGAGCGCGTGCAGCGCAGCTTTGCCAGCGGCGTATTCGGCGGCATCCACGTCTTCACCGACAGCGGCGACGTGCCCGACGACTGGGCGCTCCGCCTGGTGGTGCTACCGCCCGATGCAGCTTTCAGCAAGAGCGGCCAGAGCCTGGCCATCGACCGCGCCGCCGAGATTCTCAAGAAGCGCGGCGACCAGCCCCGCTTTAAGCAGAACCGGCTCATATTCCTGGCCGCCGACTACGACAGTGTGAGCCGCCTGAAGGATCAAGTGCGCTCGACCTTGGCGTGGCAGTCCATTGTGAGCGACATCAAGGAAATGAAGCTCAACTTCGACCAGTTTCAGGCGCGGCAAGCCAGCAAGAGCTGTGACGACGCCAACGAAGCCCTGCGCCGCATGATCCGCGAGACCTACAAATGGATCCTGGCGCCGATGCAGGAGGCCCGGCCCGGAAAGGGCTTGTCCGAGCTGCGCTGGGAATACTTCCAGGTCAACTCCGGCGCGCAGAACTGGTCCCAAGAGGTCGAGCGCGTGCTCAAGGAAAACGAGCTGCTCATCAACGAATGGGCACCGATCCACCTAGCCAAGGTGTTGAAGGACTGGTTCTGGAAGGACGGCGCCAAGGAGACCAGCGCCTTGAACGTCTGGCAACAGAGCTGCCAGCAGCTCTACCTGCCCCGCCTGAAAGACGACACCGTCTTCCGGATGACGATGGCCGCTGGCGCCGAAAGCCGCGACTTCTTCGGCTTCGCGCAGGGTAAGGAAGTCGGGCGCTATGTCGGTTTCAGTTACGGCGAGCGCACGTCGCCGATCTTGGACTCATCGCTGCTGCTGATTGAGCCGTTCGCGGCGGCGGCCCACATGGAGGCATTGCGTGCCGATGCCGCTAACACCGGCGGGAGCGCTCCAACTTCAACAGTGACCACCGGCGGTATTGGCAACATACCCAGAGGTGAAGCCTCGAGTACTGGCGCCGCCGGCCAGGCCCTGAAGAAGCAGTTCTACGGCAGCATCGAGCTGGACCCGATCCTGGCAAAGAAGCAGTTCGCAGACCTGGTCGACGAGGTCGTCCAGCAGTTCACCATGCGCAACGGCGTGAAGGTCAAAATCGCCATCGAGATTCGGGCTGAATCAGCCACAGGCTTCGACGACGGGCTGCAACGCGCGGTCAAAGAAAATTGCAACGTGCTGGAGTTCAAGAACGCCGAGTTCGAGACTGGCGAATAGCGATGCAGACCGTGTGGATCATCGACAAAACTACCTACCACCTGACCTGTGGCACATCGTGGTGTCGAGGAAACCGGAAACGAAAACGCCTCACTGAGAACAGTTGAGCGCTGAATTTTGGTGGCCAGGGACGGAATCGAACCGCCGACACGGGGATTTTCAATCCCCTGCTCTACCGACTGAGCTACCTGGCCGCATGGAAGATGGCATTGGCCGTTGCGGCCAAATTCAAGAGAGGGCGAAATTTACCCTCTGCCTGGTTTTCCGTCAAGCTGGGCGCGCTGCCTTCAGCCCCCGGCGGCGGGCGGGACGTAGTCCGGCGGCGCGGCAACCTCGCCTCCGAAGAAGAACTTGGCCATCTCCTGCTCCAGGAACTTGCGCGCCTTGGGGTCTATGGGCGTGAGGCGGTATTCGTTGATCAACATGGTCTGGTGACTGAGCCAGCTTTGCCAGGCCTGCTTGGATACCGATTCGAAAATGCGCTTGCCCAGTTCGCCGGGGTAGGGCGGAAAATCCAGCCCTTCCGCTTCGTGTCCCAGCTTGATGCACTGCACCATGCGTGTCATGTGATTGTCCTCCGTCTCGCCGGCCTGTTGGGTGCCCCCGCCTCGGGCGGAATCGGGCCGCTGCCAGATGAGACCCGCGCTTGCGATGGGGTCTCGATCTTTAAGACGGCCAAGGCCGGGAAAGCCTCTAGCGGGCTTTTGACGCCAGCCCTGCCCAGCCGGTCGGTCACCGGCTTGGCCCTGTCCTCGGGGGAATCGCACTCGATTCTATACCAAAGAGCGGGGAGCGGACTTCAATCTGACTGGACAAGCCGGCGCCGGCGATGCGCGAAACCTGGACCGGCCACGAGCATGGTTCAGGGTTTGATCTTGTAGCCGGTCTTGAAGATCCAGACGATGACCGCGAGGCAAAGCGCAAGAAACAGCACGATCATGCCCAGGCTGACTGCAACGCGGACATCCGCCACACCATAGAAACTCCAGCGAAAACCGCTGATGAGGTAGACGACCGGATTGAGCAGCGCGACCTTCTGCCACAGCGGCGGCAGCATCTGGATGGAATAGAAGCTGCCGCCCAGGAAGGTCAACGGCGTGACGATCATGAGGGGGATGATCTGCAGTTTCTCCCAGTTGTCCGCCCACACGCCCAGGATGAAGCCGAACAGGCTGAAGGTCACCGCAGTCAGGAACAGAAAGGCCGCCATCCACAGCGGATGGGCGATGGTATAGGGCACGAACAACCGCGCCGTCGCCAGGATCAACAGGCCCAGCAGCAGCGACTTGGTCACCGCAGCGCCGACATAACCGGCGACGATCTCGACCGCCGACACCGGCGCCGACAGCAGCTCATAGATCGTACCGGACCACTTCGGCATGTAGATGCCGAACGAGGCGTTGGAGATGCTCTCGGAGAGCAGGGAGAGCATCACCAGCCCGGGAATGATGAACGCGCCATAGGAAATCCCCTCGACCTCGCCCATGCGCGAGCCGATCGCTGCGCCGAACACGACGAAATACAGGGAGGTGGACAGCACCGGCGAGGCGATGCTCTGCATCAGGGTGCGCAACCAGCGCGCCATTTCAAAGCGATAGATGGCCCGGATGGCATGGATGTTCATGCTTCGGTCCTCAGGATGTCGACGAAGATTTCCTCCAGCGAGCTTTCGCTTGATTGCAGGCTTTTGAAATCGATGCCGTTTGCGGAAAGTTCACGCAGCATCGGCGCGATCCCGGTCGGTTCATCCTGGGTCTCGTAGGTATAGATCAGCTCGCTGCCATCCTCGGAAAGCGCCAGTGCATAAGCGGCAAGGCCTGCCGGAATCACCCGCAACGGCTGCTGGAGTTGCAGCCGCAATTGTTTCTTGCCCAGGCGACGCATCAGCACCGCCTTGTCCTCGACGAGGATGAGTTTGCCGTTGCGGATCACGCCGATGCGATCGGCCATCTCCTCGGCTTCCTCGATGTAGTGGGTGGTCAGGATGATCGTCACGCCGCTGTCGCGCAGGCGGCGCACCATGGCCCACATGTCGCGCCGCAGCTCGACGTCCACGCCCGCCGTCGGCTCGTCGAGAAACAGGATCTCGGGTTCGTGGGACAGCGCCTTGGCGATCATGACGCGCCGCTTCATGCCCCCCGACAAGCTCATGATGCGGTCATTGCGCTTGTCCCAGAGCGACAGATCGCGCAGGACCTTTTCCAGATAGCCGGGGTTCGCCGGCTTGCCGAACAGGCCGCGACTAAAGGAGACCGTCGCCCACACGCTTTCGAAGGCATCGGTGAACAATTCCTGTGGGACCAGGCCAATCTTGGCCCGCGCAGCGCGAAACGCCGTGCGGATGTCGTGACCGGCCGCCCGGATGGTGCCCGAACTGGGATTGACGATGCCGCAGATGATATTGATCAGTGTGGTCTTGCCGGCCCCATTGGGGCCCAGCAGGGCAAAGATTTCCCCGCGCCGGATGTCGAGATGGATGTCATCCAGCGCGCGAAACCCGGTTCCATAGATCTTGTTCAGCGCCGTGACGGAAATGATCGGCTGCACACAGTCCCCTTGTCGTGATCGGTTGTCTCCGGAGTGGCCGCCATGAT
>WOZT01000278.1:11208-14867 GCA_011620145.1 Gammaproteobacteria bacterium
GCGGTACCAGACCCCAGCGCGAGCCGCGGGCGCAGCCCTGTCCAGCGCCGCCAGGTGCAGCCGCCAGGGCTGAATGCGCAGGCGACGATGGGTGAGGACATGCCGCATCACGGGCAGCGCCGCGCTCGCCTGGGGCGGCTGGCCAAACCATTGCGCGCACCAGTCGGCGGGCGCCAGATCGGCCGGGCATTCCGGCAGGCACCACATGCCGCCCCAGATGCCCCGGGCAGGCCGACGCTCCAACCAGACGCGACCGCAGGCTGCTTGCAAGATCAGCAGGGTGAGCGCGACTTCCGGCACCGGGCGCGCAATCGCGCGCGGAGGATAGGCCTCGGCTCGCCCGAGGGTAGCGGCCCGGCAATCCCCATTGAGCGGACACGCCCCGCAACGGGGTTGTCGCGGCGTGCAACAGGTCGCGCCCAGATCCATCATGGCCTGGGTATAGTCACCGACCCGCTCGGCGGGCGTCAGCGCTTCGGCCACCGCCCACAGCCGGCGTTCGCGGGCGGCCCCCGGCGGGTCGTCGAGCGCCAGGAATCGGCTCAATACCCGCTTCACATTGCCATCCAGGATGGCGTGACGGCCTCCGCCAGACAAAGCCGCAATGGCCCCCGCCGTGGAGCGTCCGATACCGGGCAGCGTGCTCAGACTGTCGACATCAGCGGGAAAGCGGCCGTTGCGATGGCTGACCACCCATTGCGCGGCGCGGTGCAGATTGCGGCCACGGGCGTAGTAGCCCAGCCCTGTCCATAGCCCAAGCACCTCGTCCAGGCTGGCCCCGGCCAGCGCGACCACGTCCGGGAAGCGGGCCATGAAGCGCTGGTAATAGGGGATGACGGTCGCCACCTGGGTCTGCTGCAGCATGATCTCGGAGACCCAGATCCGGTAGGGATCCGCGCTGCCCTGCCACGGCAGATCGCGTCGCCCATGACGATCAAACCACGCCAGCACCTTGCCCGAAAAAGCCTCTGGCGGCAGCGGCAGGTCCGCTGGATTCACCGCAGGAATTTCTCCAGTCTTTCCTGCAATTTTTCAGAGGCCTTTTGCCGCAATTCGTCTTCGCGCTCTTTCAGCTTTTCTTCCAGCTTGTCTTTTTCCTTCTCCAGCCGCTCACGCGCCTTGGCTTCCGCCATCGCCTTGAGATCCGGCCGCACGGAAGGACTGGCCCAGGGACCATCGATACGGATGGGCACGGGTGTGTCGATGAGGTTGTCGAGCAGGCGATCACCGCTGGCAATGCCTGTTCCCAGCAGCGTTGCCAGCACCTGGAAATCCAGTTGCTGGCGCGACACATCGACCTGTCCCTTGCCGCTCATGCGCAACAGGGGAGAAGTCAGCATCAGGTCGTCGTTGCGCCAGATCGGCCCCTTCATGGCCACGCCCGCCTTGATCTCCGTGAATTCGGTGCCCCCCTCGGGCGCCGTTCCCGGATCAAGCGCCCGCACCTGGGCATAGCCGCGGCGCAACTGGCCCACCACGTCAATATTTTCGATCCGGCCATTGTGCAGATCCAGCGCCATCAGGCCATCCAGGTTCTTGAGCCACTGGTCGCCATCCACGCCGCGGGTCGCGGCCTGAAGGTTGAGATTGCCGGTGCCGGTCAGATAGGCCTTGCCGGCAAAGCGCGTGAGCAGGGGTGCGAGCTGGATGCCCTTGAGTTCCGGCCGCAGGTTGAGGGTGGGCGTAGCGGAGGATGCGTCCACCTGCACGGTGGCGTTGAGGTTTCCGCCAAAGAGACCGGCGCGCAGCGGATCGACTGCCAGTCGGCCGTCTTTCAGCAGCGCCCGGACTTGCGCGTCTTTCATCACGACCCGGCTCACGGTCAATTCACCGACCGCCAAACGGGCGTCGAGATCGAATTGCCGCAGCGCAGCAAAGGGCAATGGCTGGGGTTTGCTGGCGGCGGGCTTGGGGCTCGGCGCTGCGTTCGCATCAGGCGCGGGTGCGGGCGGCAGGTAGCGGTCCACGTTGAGGCGGTCCACCGTGAGATCGGTCTCCAGTCGCGGGCGCCCACCCCAAGCCAGCGCCGCGCGTCCCTGCATCCGTCCGCCGTCGAGATCAAGCCGTAGCGAATCCAGCGCAATGCGTTCGGCCGTTCCGGTAAATGCGCTGTTCAAGGCCAGACTGCGCAGGGTGTCGGGGGCAGCCGTGGCGGGGAGTTCAAGCTTGAGCGCCGCCAGCAGCGGGCGAGGGGCGAAGGCAGGCGTTTCGATCCGCCCCTTATAGCTGAGGCCCTGGCCGCTGGTCGTCAGATCCGCCTCGCCCTGCGCGCTGAACAGATCCGCAGTGCTCAGGCGCAGGGCTTTCAATGACCAGCGCTGGCTCGATGTGGAACCTGCAACATCGGCAGCAAGTTCCGTTTTGGGCAACAGGCGACCGGCGCCCAGATCCACCTGCTCGGTCGAGAGTTTCAGCGCGTCCAGCGCCAGTTGGCCTTCGCCCCAGTCATAGGACAGTTTTCCGCTCGCGGTCGGATTGAGCAGGCCTTGGCCCTGAGCCGTTCCCAGTTTACCGATTACATTCAGCGCCAGGGCGGGCGCCTCCAGATGATGACGCTTCCAATCCACGACCACAGGCGAACGACCCGTCAGCGCAATCGGAGCAGTGCCCGCCATCAGGCGCAAGCCCGCTGCTTCCAGGTTGAGGCTGGGCAGCCGAAGCTGACCTGTGCCCCAATCCACCGCGCCTTCGGTCTTGATCAAGAGGCCATCCATCCCCCGGCCAGCCCATAGCAATTTCTGGCCGGCGAGTTCCACTCCCTTCAGTTGGGCCTTGGATTGCGCCACATCCACCGCCACCTCGCTCACCGCCAACACGAGCGCCTCGATGCGTTGATTGGCGGTTTGATACGGACCGATTTCGAGTTTCACCGGCCCCAGCGTGCTCGGCGCATTGGCCTGCCAGATTCCTCCCCCGGATAGTTTGAGTGGCAGCACCCCGTCGCCCAGAAGCTCAGCGCTGCGCAGTCGGGTCTCGAGCACCAGATCTTCCACGCCATAGCGCCCCGCGCTCGGCGCGACTTCCAGTTTGGCCTCCAGCGTGGTTTCCGCATCCAGGCTGGGGGAGCCCATGGACAGGGTGAAGGATGAACTCACCGGTACCGCGCCGCCCCATCGCACCCGGCCGGTGGTCAGGTCCCAGTTGGTCAAGGCATAGCGCTGACTGCCTTGGCGATCATCCCAGAGCAGCCGCCCCTCACGAATACGCACGCCCGTGATATCGAGTTGATTCAGGGCAAAACGCGTGTCGGTGGCGCGAGGCTCGGCAGCAGGGGGTGGGGTTGCGGGCCGTTGGGGGTCTGAACTGGCCAGACGCTCCTGGATATCCTGCCAGTTGGTGCGACCGTCCGCCGCGCGCGCCAGATTGAGCTGCAGGCCATCCAGCGCGATGGTGCCGAATTCCAGCCGACCCGACAGCAAGGGCCACAAGCGCACGCCGGCTCGGGCATGACGTACCGCCAGCATGGGCGCGTCCCCGAAACCCGGCGCATTGCTCAGCGTCACCCCGTTGAGTTCCAACCCCAGCCAGGGAAAAACGCTCAGGCCGAGCTTGCCATCCAGCGTCAGCGTGCGTCCGGTTCGCTCGCTAACGATGCGGACCAGGTCATCGCGGTAGGCATTGGGATCGAGCACCCGCGGCAGGATGAGCGCCAGCGCGCC
>WOZT01000278.1:14967-16848 GCA_011620145.1 Gammaproteobacteria bacterium
TCGGCAATCTGCCGCGCCAGGATGCGCCGGAACACATCTGGATTCTTGATGTGAGTGAGTTCCCCTGGACGGGGAAAGTGCAGGTCATGCAGGCGCGACAGCCAGAAGCGCAGCGCCGCAGCACGCAACAGCGTCGACCAGATTTCCCGTTCCACGGCCGAAAACGCCCGCTCGCGGGCATAGGCGCCCACCGCTGCTGCCACCCGCTGCGGGTCCAAAGCCCCGTCTTCCATAGCGCACCAGTCGTTGACGGCGATGGCCAGATCGAACAACAGCACATCGTTGCAAGCGTAGTAGAAGTCGATGACACCCGAGATGCGATCGCCCTGGAACAGCACGTTGTCGCGGAACAGATCGCCGTGGATGACCCCGCGCGGCAGGTCGAGATCACGCAGGCGCGCCTGGTGATTCAGCTCCTCCGTCAACAGCCGCTGGCCGGCTGGATCCAGATGAGGCAGCAGCACCTCCGCCATGCGCTGCCACCACTGGGGTCCGCGGCTGTTGGATCGCTGGCGGGGGTAGCTTTGCCCGGCCAGGTGCAGACGGGCCAACATTTCGCCCATCGCGGCGCACTGGTTGGCATTCGGCTCCAGGGCGCTGCGTCCCGGCAGGCGCTGCACCAGCGCGGCGGGCTTGCCCTTGAGCACCAACAGGATCTGGCCGTTGCGATCCGCCACCGGCGCCGGGCTGGGGATGCCGTGGGCATCCAGGTGATCCATCAGGTAGAGACAGAATGGCAACTCGCTGACATGCAAGGTTTCGAACAGCGTCAGCACCCAGCGCCCACCGCTGGTATTGACAAAGTAGTTGGTGTTTTCGATGCCGGCGCGGATGCCCTGGAAATGCTGCAGATCGCCCACGGTATAGGCATCGAGGAAGGCGACCAGCTCGCTGCGTTCAACCTTGGTGAAAACCGACATGAAACACCGAAATCGGGGCGGGGAAGCGGCAAGCTTAGCGCAAGGCGCTCCATCGGGTGAAGCCGGCGTCCGCCGTGGTGGCCTGCAGACACCAGAACGCCTCCCGACCCAAAGGACAAACGCGGCGGACTTCCCCTATGCTTCAGGCTGTATCCCAGATGGAGCCGCGCGCCATGCCCTTGTCCGGTTTTGAGCAAAGCCAGTTTCATGACGGCGCCACCACATTCCCGGTGTATCGCACCGGCACAGGCCCCGGGGTGGTCATCATCCACGAAATCCCCGGCATCACCCCGCAGGTGGCGCGTTTCGCGCGCCGCGTGGCCGACGCCGGCTTCACCGTGGTGCTGCCCGAGCTGTTCGGCACCGCCGGCCGCCGCCTGTCCGTCGGTTATCTCGCCGATTCGGTGGCGCGGGTGTGCGTGCGGCGGGAATTTCATGTCCTGGCCCGCAATGGCACCAGCCCCATCGTCGAGCCGCTCAAGGCCTTGTGCCGGCAACTGCATGCCGAGCTGGGCGGCCCTGGCGTGGGCGCGCTGGGCATGTGCCTGACCGGCAATTTTGCCCTTGCCATGATGGTCGATCCGGTGGTGGCGGCGCCGGTGTTGAGCCAGCCTTCCCTGCCCTTCGGGATCACGGCGTCGCATCGCGCGGCGCTGCACCTCAGCGAAACCGATCTGCGCTGCGTCAAGGATCGGGTGTCGCAGGGCGCCCGGGTGCTGGGGCTGCGCTTCACCCATGATCTGGCCTGCCCCAAGGCACGCTTCGATCATCTGCGCCGCGCGCTGGGCGAGGGTTTCGAGGCCATCGAGATCGACTCCGGCCCTGGCAACGCCCATGGCATTCCCCGTTATGCCCATTCGGTGCTCACCAACGACCTGGTGGACCGCGAAGGCCATCCCACCCGGGCCGCGCTGGATCGGGTGCTGGGCTTTTTCGCCGAGCGCCTGAAGGCCGCATGAGG
>WOZT01000082.1 GCA_011620145.1 Gammaproteobacteria bacterium
CCCCCTGGGAAAGAACGCAGGCGCAAAGTACAGCGAGAATGCGGCATAGGCGTACCAGTCATACCATTCCACCAGGTTGCCGAGGGAGCCACTGAAGATCGACTTCAAGCGCCGCCCGGTCGTCATGCCAGCGATGTCTTGAGGGGTAGGGCAATCGTGGCCGGCATTTTGAGATCGCGGGCTCGGGAGCAGGTTTGCTTGCAAGAGGATCGCTCCAGGCGGCTCATGACCTGTTGTGATACGCTGTCAAGGCCGTGTCGTGGTGACTTTGTCCCATTCGTATTTTTCGCGTTTCAAGGAGTCTGCGTCATGAACGATGCACTGGTCAGTCAAATCGAGACCCTGCTGAAAAGCCAGCCGGTCTTGCTTTTCATGAAGGGTACGCCGGATTTCCCGATGTGCGGTTTTTCCGCCAAGGTGAGCGGCATTCTGAAAGAATCCAAAACTCCCTTCGCTACCGTGAATATCCTGGAGGAACCCGAGTTGCGGGAGGGGCTCAAGGTCTACGCCAACTGGCCCACGTTTCCCCAACTGTACATTGGCGGGGAATTGGTCGGGGGATGTGATATCACTGTGAGCCTCCATCAAAGCGGGGAGTTGCAGCGTCTGCTGGAGGCGAGCAGCAACAAGGTTGATCAGCCCGCCTGATCGTCCTCATCCGCTATCACTGCATTTTCGCTGTCAAGGATGTTTTGTTCGTAGACGCCACGGAAGGCGTTCACCACCCGACAGAACAATTCCGCCGTCTGTTGCGCGTCATAGCCCGCGGAGTGCGCTGACGTCTGGTCGAAGGCAAGTCCGGCCAGGAGCGCCGCCCGGCGCAGCACCGTTTGCCCATAGGCCACCCCGCCCAAGGTGACGGTATCGAAGCAACTGAAGGGATGAAAGGGGTTGCGCTTGACGCCGCTGCGGGCCACTGCGGCGTTCAGGAAACCCAGGTCGAAATGGGCGTTGTGCCCCACCAGAATGGCTCGATGGCAGCCCGTTTCCCGCATTTTCGCTCGAATTTCGCCGAAAATTCGCCGCAGCGCCTCGGCCTCGGGCAGCGCGGGCCGCAAGGGATGATGCGGATTGATGCCGTTTACGGCCAGGGCCGCGGCTTCGATATTGGCCCCGGCAAAGGGCTGGACATGGAAGGAATGTACGGTCCCTGGTTGTAGCAAACCGGCCGCATCGAGACCCAGGGGCACGGCGGCAATTTCCAGCAGGGCATCGGTCTGGGCGTTGAATCCGCCGGTCTCAACATCCACCACCACCGGGAGAAACCCCCGGAATCGTTGCATCAGGGCGCTTGCGGGCTGGGTCATGGATGGTCTCCCGCCCACGGGCGGTTTTGGGCATCGGTTGCCACCTGCCACGGCAATACCTCGCCTGCACGCAATGGAATCAGCTCGCCATCAGGCGTTGGGTAGCTTGCCGGGACCCGCCAATTTTCACGGATCAAGGTGATTTTTGCTTGATTGCGCGGCAGGCCGTAGAAGTCCGCGCCGTGAAAGGCGGCGAAGGCCTCCAGCCGGCCAAGATGGCCGGCCTGTTCGAATGCTTCGGCATAGAGCGGCAGGGCCAGGGGAGCGGAGTAGATCCCGGCGCATCCACAGGCACTTTCCTTGGCCATGCGGGAATGTGGCGCGCTGTCGGTGCCGAGGAAAAAGCGCGGATCGCCCGAGGTGGCTGCTTCCAGCACGGCGCTGCGGTGGCGTTCGGCCTTGAGCACGGGCAGGCAGTAATAATGGGGCCGCAACCCGCCTTGAAACAGTGCATTGCGGTTGTAGAGCAGGTGCTGAGGGGTAATGGTCGCCGCCAGTCCCTGGGCACGACTGCGCACAAAGTCGACCGCTTGGGCGGTGGTGATGTGCTCGAATACGACTTTGAGCCCGGGCAGGCGCTCCAGCAGCGGACCCAGAACCGTGTCGATGTAGCGGGCCTCCCGGTCGAAGACATCCACGCTGGGATCGGTCACCTCGCCATGGACCAGCAGCGGCAACCCGATTTCAGCCAGCGTCTCAAGCGCCGGAAGGATCCGGTCGATATGGGTGACACCGGCTTCGCTATGGGTCGTGGCGCCCGCTGGATAGAGCTTGACCCCGTGGATGAAGCCGGACTGCCGGGCCAGGCGCAACTCCTCTGGCGCGGTGGCATCCGTCAGGTACAGCGTCATCAGGGGAACGAAGTCGCTGCGCGGGGGACGAGCGGCCAGGATCCGCTCACGATAGGCGGCGGCTTGCGCGACGGTGGTGATGGGCGGACGCAGGTTGGGCATTACAATCGCCCGGCCAAACACCGTCGCCGTCGCCGGGAGCACGGCCGTCAGCATGGCGCCATCGCGCAGGTGCAGATGCCAGTCATCCGGGCGGGTCAGGGTCAATTCACGCATGGGCGGGGCCAGTCGCAGCCCTGGGGGAAAGGTACATTATGGATCCGCTGATGGTTTGGGTGGTGCTGGCAGCGATAGCGCTGGTGGGAATTATCTATGTCATTGTCATCTACAACAACCTGGTGCGGCTCAAGCACAACGTCTCCAAGGCTTGGTCGAATATCGACGTGCTGCTGCGTCAGCGTCATGATGAACTGCCCAAACTGGTGGAAACCTGCCGCCGCTACATGCAGCACGAGCGGGAAACCCTGGAGCGGGTGATCAGCGCACGCACGGCAGTGGGGCAGGCTCGGGAGAAGAAGGACATGGCGGCTTTGAGTGGCGCCGAATCCCTGTTACGTACCGGGCTGGGGCAGTTGTTCGCGGTCGCTGAGCAATACCCCGAGCTGCGGGCCGATGCGTCCTTCCAGCATTTGCGCGAGCGCATTACCGGGTTGGAAAATGCCATTGCCGATCGGCGCGAGTTCTACAACGACAGTGTGAATCGTAACAACATCCGCATCGAAACCTTTCCCGACGTGATCCTGGCACGCTTCTTCAGCTTTGAGAGCGCTGATCTGCTTGAATTCGACGCCGAGGACACGGCCGATGTGTCCCTGGGTTCACTGTTCGAAAGCTGAGCGCTACCATGGCCGATCCCGAACTCTTCGGCCTGGCTGCCATGCTCATCCTGGGTGGGTTCGGGGGCTGGTATGCCAGCTTGCGACGGATCCGATGGGTGCGCGATACCCCCACGGCGCGCATCCGCTCCGCGGCCCAGGGTGTGGTGGAGCTGGTCGGGCGGGTGCGTCCTCCCCCGGAAGAACATCTGGTTTCGCCGATGACGGCTCAACCGGCGGTATGGTGGGAATGCACGGTTTCCCGACGGGATAGCGATAGTGGCGGGCGGCGGCGCTGGAATACCGTGGCGCAGCGGCGCAGCGATGTACCCTTCTTGCTGGATGATGGCTCCGGCGTCTGTATGGTTCGGCCCGATGGTGCGCAAGTGACGGCTCAAGTCAGGATCTGGTACGGATCGACCCCGTGGCCGCGCTCGGGGCCA
>WOZT01000101.1 GCA_011620145.1 Gammaproteobacteria bacterium
CCGCGCGCGCATCGATTTCGTCCCCGCGCAGGAAGTCGAGGGTGCGGGGCTTCGCATCCTGCACTTCCTTCATTTCCTTGAGTACCGACAGACCGCAGCCGGCGCAGCCGAAGCGTTCCTCCTTGCCATCGGGATGGGTCAGGATGAAGCCCACATGGGCATTGGTCATCTCCTTGCCGCACATCCCGCAGGTGGCCGGTTCGTCCGCGCCCTCGGCCGCCTGAACAGCGCCCAGCGGTCCCATCACCAGGCCCAGCACCAGCAGCGCACCCATCATCCAGCGTTTCATCACCATGACATTGTCTCCTGTGGTTTTTGGAGCGTCTTGATCCGCTCCGCACCTATTCTGGCCGCCGCCCGTGCCGCGCCCCTTGATCGATGTCAAGGGCGCTTGATCACCGCATCCACCCCCGCCGCGCCCGCAGTGGGCGGCAGCAGCCGGGCCAGCAGCGCGCAGACCGCATAGACCACGACGCCGGCGAACAGCACATCGCTCAGGAAGTGACCGCCGGCCGCGATGCGCCAAAAGCCGATGACGCCGCCGGTCAGTCCGCCGGCCGCGAGCCAGGCGCGGCGCCGGCGCGGGCAGACAAAGGCCCCGGCCATCGGGAAAAAGCCCAGCGCCGCATCCCCGCTCACGAAGGCGCAGTTGCGCTTGCATTCGTTGACCGGTTGCAGGGGATGGCTGTAGTGTCGCGGCCCCCCGAACTCCTGCACGTAGGTCGGTCGCGCCCGCCCCCAGGTGTCCTTCAATCCCAGATTGACGACCAGTCCCGGACCGAGCAGCAGGGCGACAAGTAAAAATGTCCAGCCGCGACGCGGCAATCCGCGCCAGATGCCGCCCGCGCGGGTGCGCACGATGCCGAGGACAAAGCCCAGCACGGCGCAGGTCCCGGCCAGCCGGATGGCGCGTTTCTGCCACAGGCTGATGGGCTGGTCGGTCCACCAGAACTCGCGCGGCTCCACCAGAAACTGCTGCGCCGTCCACAAATCCAGCGCAGGCCAGCGCCAGAACAGCGCCCCCAGCACGAGGGTCAGCAGCAGGGCGGGATAAAACGGCAGGGATCGATTCATGGTGGGACGCTCGGGGTGGGGTAGCCGGTGAATCCTTGCAGGCGGTAAACGCCATAGACCGCCTCGCGTCCATTGCCCTGCGGCCGGCGCACCGGCCCCAGTGATTCGCCATGGGCAAAGGACGCTCGGATCGGCGCGGTCCGGGCCGGATCGGCAATCAACAGCCACGTTGTGCAGGGGGTATGGGCCAGGTCGGCGGTGAGGTCGAAGTGATCCCGGATCGGCCCCGGCGGGTGCCACTTCACCACCGGCGCCGGGCGCGGACGGGCGTAATAGGCCAGGGCGGCCGCCGTGCTCCGGTCGGTGGTCAACAGGCAGGCGGCGGGCGCGCTCCGGCGCCATTCGGCGACCTGAAGGCCCAGGGTTTCCCAGCCACGCAGCCGCCGCAGGGGATCGGCGCGCAACGGGAAGTGGGCCTGATCGCCGCCCCAGCGCAGGATGCCATAGGCCAGCAGTGCACCCAGCAGGGCGTTGAACAGGAGCGTGGCCAGCAACAATCGGCGCCAGGGGCGCATCATCAGCCAGCGCGCCGCCAGAATCACTCCGGCGACATGGGCGGTCACCGCCCAGTTGGCGTTGGCGCCGGCCACCAGGGCCAGCCCGGCGTAAAACAGCAGCGGCGGCCAGGTGAGCCAGGCCAGCAGTCCTGCCGGGTTGTTGTCGCGCAGGGACGTCGTGGCCAGCGCGGCCCCCAGGCCCAGGAATGCGCCCGGCCCCAGCAGCGCGGCCTGGCTGGCAATGAAGCCCAGCATGCGCAGGGGGTCGGTATGCGCGGCGGTCAGGCCGGCATTGTCGGAGGTATGTTGATAACTGACGAAGTCATGCGCGATGTTCCAGGCCAGATTGGGGGCATAGACAGCCGCAGCGACGGCCAGGGCCAGGGCTTCTCCCCATCCTGGCCGACGCCTGCTGCTGAGGACATGCCCCAGCCAGCCGACCAGGAAAAACGCCATGGCGTATTTGGACAGCAGCCCGAAACCCAGCGCCAGGCCCAGCGCAGGCCACCAGAGACCACCCCGTTGCTCGGCCTGGATCAGGGCGTACAGCGCCGCGCTCCAGCACAACAGCAGCGGCACGTCGGTGGAGATCAGGAAGCTGGAAAAACTCACCGCCGGCAAGCTGGCATACAGCAGCGCCGCCCCCACGCCCACGCGCGGGCCGTACAGTGCCCGGCCGGCGAGGAAGATGAAGCCTGCCGTGCCGCCATGCAGCAGGGGCGATGCCAGCCGCACCCCCCATTCCCCATCCCCGGCCAGGGCGGTGGTGAGGGCAATCACCCAGGCAATGACGGGCGGCTTGGAGTAGTAGCCGAAGTCCGGGGTGGTGGACCACAGCCAGTACTGGGCCTCGTCCACGAACAGATCCAGCGGGGATGCCGCCAGCAGGGCGATCCGGAGCGCGGTGAGAGCCACCAGGATGCCCAGCAGGGCGCTGAGTGTCGGCTCACCGCCATGATGCTGCGGTCTGCCCCTGCCATTCGCCTGCATCCCTTGGTCTTCCTCCCCCTGGGTTTGGTCATCGCCCTTTCACATGGCGGCGCTAGGCTAACGCCCTTTCGCGACGATTCCATGAAACCCGCCATGTCCGTCCCGCCCCTCTTTCCGCTGCGCCGCTGTGGCCCGTGGCTGCTCCTGCTGCTGGCCGGCCTGGCGCTGTTGCTGCCGGGGTTTGCCACCTTGCCGCCCACGGATCGCGATGAGTCCCGCTTCGCCCAGGCCAGCCGCCAGATGCACGAGGATGGGGACTATCTGCATATCCGTTTCCAGGACCGGCTGCGACTGAAGAAACCCCCCGGCATCTATTGGCTGCAAAGCGCGACGGCGGGTTTGGCGGGGAGCGGCTGGGCCAATCCCATCTGGCCCTACCGGCTGCCGTCCCTGTTGGGTGCGCTGGCGGCCGTGCTCGCAACCGCCGCACTCGGCGCCCGCATGGGGGATGGGCGTGCGGGCGTGTGGGCCGGCGCGCTGCTGGCGATGACCGTGTTGCTGGGGGTGGAAGCCCGGCTGGCCAAGACGGATGCGGTTCTGCTGGCGGGGGTGGTGGCGGCCCAGGCAGCCCTGTGGTCGCTCTACCGCAGTCATCGGGAAGCCCGCCCACCGAGCCTGGCGGCGGTGCACGGGTTCTGGATCGCCCAGGCGGCCGCCATTCTGGTCAAGGGCCCCATCGCCCCGCTGGTTTCCGGCTTGACCCTATTGGTCTTGGGTGTCGTGGATCGGGACGGGCGGATCTGGCGCGCGGTGGGGCCGCGTTGGGGACTGTTCTGGCTGGCATTGCTGGTGCTGCCCTGGCTGCTGGCCCTCAACAGCGCAACCGATGGCGCCTTCCTGGCCGAGTCCCTCGGGCGGGATCTGCTGGCCAAGGTGGGCAGCGGCCAGGAATCCCATGGCGCGCCGCCCGGCACTTACCTGATGCTGGCGCCCCTCAGCCTGTGGCCGACCATCCTGCTGCTGCCGCCCGCTCTGCTGTGGGCCTGGCGCCAGCGCGCGCAGGCGGCGCCACGCTTCCTGCTGGCCTGGGCGCTGCCGGTTTGGCTGATGTTTGAGCTGATACCCACCAAACTGCCCCATTACATCCTGCCGACGCTGCCGGCGCTGTGCCTGATGGCGGCGCTGGCCACGCGCCCAGGGGAAGCGGCGACACCCCGGTGGGCGTGGCGCTTCGGGGTGGGCTTGTGGGCCTTGGGCGCCCTGGTCTGGCTGGGGGTGGTGGGCATTCTGCCCGCGTGGCTGCAAACGCTGGACGGGGTCACGCTGGCGCTGGCGGGGGGCTTGTTGGGCGCCGCCGCGCTGCTGCTGTACTGGGGCCGGACCCGCACGGCGCTGGGATTGGGCGCCCTGGTGCCGGCCGGGGTGATCATGGGCCTGTTGCTGCCCCATCTGGATGGCTTGTGGCCCAGCCGCGAGGTGGCGCGGCAACTGGAGCGGCTGGGGGTGTCGACGCCGCTGATTGCGGCCGGTTATACCGAGCCCAGCCTGGTGTTCTGGACCGGTCGCGAAACGACGCTGGTGAGCGAAGGGCGGCAGGCCGCCCAGCTTGCATTGGCCACGCCGGGGCGGCCGGTGCTGGTGAATGCGCGCACCGAGGCGGACTTTCTGGCCGCGGTGGCGGCCGGGGGCGCCAAGGCCGAGCGACAGGCGGAAATCCGCGCCTACGATCTGAACGGCGGCGGCCCCCTGCGCCTGACGCTCTATCAATTGCCGGGGAGGGAGGCGCCATGATGTCCCTTCGGATCCGGGGCGGAGGGCGGCAGGCGTCGCGAGCGGTTCGGCGCCACTGGGCCGCTGGGCTGTTGGCTGTGGCCGGGGTGATGGCGCTTTGCGTGCTGTGGATCGATGTCCCATTGGCCTGGTACTTTCGGCGCAATACCCTGTTCTTCGATGGCTTTGCCGCGCTGATCACGCTGTGGGGGGACTCGCGCTGGGCGCTTTCCATCAGCCTGCTGGGTTGGGGTTTGGGGCGGATCGTTGGCCGCCGTCTTGCCGATCCGCATGGGAAAGAACGCGCGCGGCGACTGGCGCTCGCCTGTGGTTTCGTGTTCGTGAGCGTGGCCAGTTCGGGCTTGCTCGTGAACGGGCTCAAATTCCTGTTCGGACGCGCCCGTTTCAACGCCTTGATGCTGCGGGGGGAGTACGGGTTTTATTTTTTCCAGGCCGGCTATGACTTCAGTTCCTTTCCCTCCGGCCATGCCAACACGGCCATGGCGCTGGCCTTTGCCCTGGGCTATCTGTGGCCACGGGGGCGCGCATTGCTGTTGCTGGCGGGGTTCATGCTGGCGTTGAGCCGGGTGGTGGTGACCGCCCATTACCTGAGTGATGCCCTGGCGGGCGGCTTGCTGGGCTGGTGGACCACCCAGTGGTGGCGTCTATGGTTTCAACGCCGGTATGGGTTGTTTGCGCCGACTGCGGCCGTTGCGGCTGAGCCAGCTGCCGTTCAGTGCGTGAGTCCGGAGGAGGGCGGCGTAGCGTCGACCAGCAACTGGCCCACGTCCACCGCGTCAAAACCGTAGTCGCGCCCGCAGAACTCACAGGTCACCGTCACCCCGCCCTGTTCGCGCAGGATGTCCTGCAATTCCGCCTCGCCCAACTGGCGCAGCATGGTCGCGACACCCTCGCGCGAGCAGCGGCAGCGAAAACTCACCGGCGTGGGGTCGAACAGGCGGATGGTCTCTTCGGCGAATACCCGCCGCAACAGCGTCTCGACCGGCCATTGCAGCAATTCCGCTGAACTCAGGGTATCGAGCAGGTGGTTGCAGCGATTCCAGGCATCCTCGTCGGGCGAGTCCCCCGGCATGCGCTGCAACAACAGGCCGACCACCGCGTGCGCGTCACCGGCCAGTAGCAGCCGCGCGGGCAGTTGCTCGGACTGGGTGAAGTAATGCTCGATGGCGCCGGCCAGGTCATCGCCGGCGAGCGGCACCACCCCCTGATAGCGTTCGCCCGGCTTCTGGCCTTCCAGCGCCAGCAGCAGCCGGCCGTTGTCGCCAAAGTCGAGCTGCTCGGCGGGCAGGTCCTGGTCGTAGCGGGCGGTGGCGCGCAGATGCAGGTGGTGATCGCACTGGGCCAGCAGCAGGCGCAGGGGGCCGTCGCCTTCCACTTGCAGATTGAGCCGCCCCTCGAACTTGATGCCAGCGGTCAGCAGGGCAGCGGCGGCCATGGATTCTCCCAGCAACCGGCGTACCGGCGCGGGATCCGTCCGGCGCGACTGCGCTTCCTCCCAGGTGGCTTCCAGGCGCACCCACTGGCCGCGGATCGGAAAATCCTCGAACAGGAAGCGGTACAGCCGATCGCCGTCGCTGCTGTTCATTCGGCATCCAGCTTGCGGCGCAACAGCTCGTTGAGCTGGGCGGGATTGGCCTTGCCGGCGGTGAGCTTCATGGCCTGGCCGACGAAAAAGCCGAACAGCTTGTCCTTGCCGGACCGGTACTGGGCGAGCTGGGCCGGATTGTCGGCCAGGATCTGATCGATCATGGCTTCGATGGCGCCGGTGTCGGTGATCTGGCGCAGGCCCAGCCGGTCGATGATGGCGTCGGCCTCGCCGCCCTCGGTCCAGAGCACCTCGAACACCTGCTTGGCGAGTTTGCCGGAGATGGTCTGGTCGCTGATGCGCACCAGCATGCCGGCCAGTTGCGCGGTGCTCACCCGGCTTTCAGTAATGTCGAGGTTCTCTTCGTTGAGCCGGGCCGCCAGCTCGCCCATCACCCAGTTGGCCGCCAACTTGGCATCGGCGGGCGCTTGGGTGACCAGTTGTTCGTAGTAGTCGGCCAGCTCACGGGTCGTGGTCAGCACGGCGGCGTCGTAGTCGGGCAGGCCGTACTGGCTGACGAAGCGGGCACGCCGGGCATCGGGCAGCTCCGGCAGGGTGGCGCGCACGGTGCTGATGAAGGCGGGCTCGATCATCAGCGGCAGCAGATCCGGGTCGGGGAAGTAACGGTAATCGTTGGCTTCCTCCTTGCTGCGCATGGTGCGGGTCTCATCCTTCACCGAATCGTACAGTCGCGTTTCCTGCACGATCTGGCCGCCGCTTTCGAGCACGTCGATCTGGCGCTCGACCTCGAAATTGATGGCGCGCTCCACGAAACGGAAGGAGTTGAGATTCTTGATTTCGCAGCGGGTGCCCAGACGGGTTGCGCCGCGCGGGCGTACCGAGACGTTGGCGTCGCAGCGGAACGAGCCTTCCTGCATGTTGCCGTCGCAGATTTCCAGATAGCGCACCAGGGCGTGCAGCTTTTTCATGTAGGCGACCGCTTCCTTGGCCGAACGCATGTCCGGCTCGGAGACGATTTCCAGCAAGGGCGTGCCGGCGCGGTTGAGATCGATGCCGGTCAGGCCGTGGAAATCCTCATGCAGGCTCTTGCCGGCGTCCTCTTCCAGATGGGCGCGGGTGATGCCCACGCGTTTGTGGCCGCCGTCCTCCAGGTCGATATCCAGATGACCACCACTCACCACCGGCAGCTCGAACTGGCTGATCTGGTAGCCCTTGGGCAGGTCGGGGTAGAAGTAGTTCTTGCGTGCGAACACCGAGCGCGGCGCGATCTGCGCGTCCACCGCCAGACCGAATTTGACGGCCATGCGCACCGCCGCCTCGTTGAGCACGGGCAAGGTCCCCGGATAGCCCAGGTCGATGGCGCAGGCCTGGGTGTTGGGCGCGGCGCCATAGCGGATGGCGGCGCCGGAGAAAATCTTGCTTGTTGTGGCGAGCTGGGCGTGGATTTCCAGCCCGATCACGACTTCCCATTCCATTGCGCGGTTCCTCGAAGCTCGGGACGGTCAGGCGAAGGCGGGCGGCAACTGCCGGTGCCAGTCGGTTTCCCGCTGGAACTGGTGCGCCACGTTGAGCAGCCGGCCTTCCGAGAAGTGGGGGCCGATGAGCTGCATGCCCACCGGCAGGCCATCCACGAAGCCGGCCGGCAACGACAGTCCGGGCAGGCCGGCCAGGTTGACGGCGATGGTGTTGATGTCCGACAGGTACATCTTCACCGGGTCGTCGGTCTTCTCGCCCAGCCGGAACGCCACCTCGGGGGCGGTAGGGCCCACCAGCACATCCACCGTCTCGAAGGCGCGGCGGAAATCCTCGGTGATCAGGCGCCGGCAGCGCTGGGCCTTGAGGTAGTAGGCATCGTAATAGCCGGCCGAGAGCACGTAGGTGCCGATCATGATGCGGCGCTTGACCTCGGTGCCGAAGCCCTCGGCCCGGCTGCGCTTGTAGAGATCTTCCAGGTTGGCGGGCTGTTCGCAGCGGTGGCCGTAGCGCACGCCGTCGAAGCGCGACAGGTTGGAAGAGGCTTCCGCCGGGGCGAGGGTGTAGTAGGTCGGCACCGACAGCCCCAGGTTGGGCAGATGGACCGGATGCACGGTCGCGCCCAAGTCCTTGAGCGCCGCCAGGGCCGTTTCCACGGCAGCGCCCACCGCCGGCTCCAGGCCCGCGCCAAAGAATTCCGCCGGCACCCCGACGCGCAGTCCGGCCAGGGATTGCTCCAGGGATGCGCTGTAGGCCGGCACCGGGCGGTCCACGCTGGTGGAATCGCGGGGATCGAATCCCGCCATCAGCTCCAGCAACAGCGCGCAGTCGCGGGCATCGCGGCCAAACACCCCGGCCTGATCGAGGCTGGAAGCGAAGGCGATCATGCCCCAGCGCGATACCCGGCCGTAGGTGGGTTTGAGGCCGGTGATGCCGCACAGCGCCGCCGGCTGGCGGATGGAGCCGCCGGTGTCCGAACCGGTGGCCAGCGGCGCCAGACGGGCCGCCACGGCCGCCGCCGAACCGCCGGAGGAACCGCCGGGCACCCGCGCGGTGTCCCAGGGATTGCGGACCGGGCCGAAATAGCTGGTTTCGTTGGAAGACCCCATGGCAAATTCGTCCATGTTGGACTTGCCCAGGGTCACGAGACCCGCGGCAGCGCAGCGCGCGACGATGGTGGCATCGAAATGCGGCACGAAGCGCTCCAGCATGCGCGAGCCGCAGGTGGTGCGCTGATCCTGGGTGAGGAAGATGTCCTTGTGGATGATGGGGATGCCGGTCAGGGGGCCGCAACCGCCCTGGCGCCGGCGTGCATCGGCCGCGCGCGCCTGCGCCAGCGCCCGTTCGGGGTCGACGGTGATCAGGCTGTTGAGCTGGGTGTCGAATCGCGCAATGCGATCCAGGAACACCTGCGCCAGCTCCTCGCTGGTGCATTGACCCTCGGTCAGGGCCGAGGCCATTTCGGCGACAGACAGGCTGTGCATGCAAACTCCCGACGGGACAATCGTGGCGGTTATTCGATGACCTTGGGCACCAGGAACAGGCCCGCGTCGGCCGCCGGGGCCTGGGCCAGGCAGGCCTCGCGCACGTCGGGCTCGGTGACGGCATCGGGCCGCAGGCGCTGGGCCACATCCAGCGGATGGGCCATTTCGGTGATGCCGGTGGTATCGGCGGCATTGATCTGGGCCAGCAGATCCAGCGAGCGGGACAGGACCTGGGTGTAGGCTTCCAGTTCCGGCTCATCGACCGCCAGGCGCGCCAGATGGGCGATCCCGCGTACCGTTTCGATGGTGAACGACATGACACACTCCCCGACAGAACGGATAGGGGCGCAAAAGTAAGCTGCGCCCCCAGTGCGCGCAGTTTACACACAACCGACTGGGGTTGTGCCCGGGCCTTGCCCGAACTTCGGCGCATTGCTAGAGTCTGCCATTTTAACAGCTTCCCGCCATAACCCGGCTCATACGGACCTAAGAACCTTCATGCTGAAACTCAAAGGGCTTCGGGGATTTTTCTCCAACGACCTGTCCATTGATCTGGGGACAGCCAACACGCTGATCTATGCCCGCGGCAAGGGCATCGTCCTCGATGAGCCCTCCGTGGTGGCCATCCGCGACGACGGCAATGGCCGCGGCAAGACCATCGAGGCAGTGGGCACCGCCGCCAAGGCCATGGTGGGCCGCACCCCCGGCCACATCACCGCCATCCGGCCGCTGAAGGAAGGCGTCATTGCCGACTTCACCGCCACCGAGAAGATGCTCCAGCACTTCATCCGCAAGGTGCACGATTCGCCCTATTTCCGCCCCAGCCCGCGCGTGCTGGTGTGCGTGCCCTACGGCGCGACCCAGGTCGAGCGGCGCGCCATCAAGGAATCCGCTGCCGGTGCCGGCGCGCGTCGGGTTTACCTGATCGAGGAACCGGTCGCCGCCGCCATGGGGGCCGGCATCCCGGTGCACGAGGCGCGTGGCTCGATGGTGCTGGATGTGGGCGGCGGCACCTCCGAGGTGGCGGTGATGTCCTTGAATGGCATCGTCTATGCCGCATCGGTTCGGGTGGGTGGCGACAAGTTCGACGAGGCCATCACCAACTACGTGCGCCGCAACTATGGCACCCTGATCGGCGAATCCACTGCCGAGCGCATCAAGCGCGAGATCGGTTCGGCGTTTCCGGCCAAGGAAGTGCGCGAAATCGAGATCAAGGGACGCCATTTGTCCGAGGGCGTGCCGCGCAGCTTTACCCTCAACAGCAACGAGATCCTGGAATCCCTGCAGGAACCGCTGAGCGCCATCGTGCGCGCGGTCAAGACGGCGCTGGAGCAGACCCCGCCGGAGCTGGCCTCCGATGTCGCCGAACGCGGCATCGTGCTCACCGGCGGTGGCAGCCTGCTGCGTGACCTGGACCGCTTGTTGATGGAAGAAACGGGCATCCCGGTGGTGCTGGCGGATGATCCCCTCACCTGCGTGGCGCGTGGCGGTGGCCGGGTGCTGGAACTCATCGACGAACACGGGGTCGATCTGTTCGCTCTGGATTGAATGGATTTTTTGCCACGGGCTGCCCCACGCGGGTAGCCGGCACGCCGCGCCACGGGGGGCAAGGCCATCAAACCGCTGTTCCTCAAGACCCGCGCGCTGAACCTGCGGCTGGTATTGTTCATCGTTGCCGCCATCGCCCTGATCCTGTATGACTCCGGACAGACCGAGCCGAAGCGGTTGCGCTTGGTGCTGGGTACGCTGGTCTACCCGGTGCAGCTTGCGGTGGATGTGCCGCTGCGGTTGGGTGCGGAGTTTCTGGAGGATGTGAGCAGCCGCCGCACGCTGAGCGCGGAGAACGAGGCCCTCAGAACCCGACAGGTGTTGCTGGAAGCCCAGATCCAGAAACTGGCAGTGCTTCAGGCCGAGAATTCTCGCCTGCGCGAACTGCTGCAATCCTCCAGCCGCCTGGACGACCGCTTGTCCATCGCCGAGATCCTGGCCATGGACCTGGATCCCTATCGTCAACGCATCATGCTCAACCGCGGCCTGATTCATCAGGTCCATATCGGCCAGCCGATCATCGACGCCCATGGCGTCATGGGCCAAATCACCCATGTTGGCCTCAACACGTCCACCGCCTTGCTGATCACCGATGCCAATCATTCGCTGCCGGTGGAGGTCAACCGCAACGGTCTGCGTGCGGTGGCTCAAGGCACGGGCGAAGGCCGCTGGCTGGTGCTGCCCTATCTGGCCCGCAATGCGGATATCCGCGTGGGGGATCTGCTGATTACCTCTGGACTGGGCGGACGCTTCCCGCGCGGCTATCCAGTGGCGGTGGTGCGCACCGTGGATCTCAATGGGGAAGGGCGTTTCGCCCGCGTGCGGGCAGAGGTCACGGCCCGAGTGGACCGCAGCCGCGAGGTGTTGCTGGTCTGGGATCATCCCCCTATCGACAGCCCGCCGCCGGCGGAAAACGCGGAGAGGGTTCCCTGATGTGGACGCGCTGGAGCGTGGTGGGAGGGTGCTTTTTTATCGCCTTGGTCCTGACCTTCATTCCGCTGCCGGCCTGGGCGGTTGAGCTGCGGCCTCATTGGGTCGCCTTGGTGCTGATTTACTGGATCATGGCCCTACCCGACCGGGTCAGTCTGGGAACCGCATGGAGTCTGGGCCTCTTGGTCGATGCCTGTCGGGGTGACGTGCTGGGCGTCCAGGCGCTGAGTCTGACGCTGGCGGCCTATCCCGTGGCGCGCTTTCATCTCCAGCTCCGGGCGTTTCCGGTCTGGCAGCAAAGCCTGTTGCTGATCCCCCTGATGGCCGTCGCCGTCTTTCCGGGATTCTGGCTGGCGGGCATGGGCAATCGGGGACAGCCCAACTTTCCCTGGCCGGGCCTATTGACCAGCGGTC
Organism: Gammaproteobacteria bacterium; assembly: GCA_011620145.1. Classification (GTDB taxonomy): domain Bacteria; phylum Pseudomonadota; class Gammaproteobacteria; order UBA5335; family UBA5335; genus Macondimonas. The sequence goes on from WOZT01000101.1 coordinate 11,688, forward strand.
TGATCTGGCCCTGGGTATTCGCCCTGCTGCGCCATCTGCGGCGTCGCTTCGGTTTGGCGTGAGATCGCCCATGTTTCGACGGTCGCGATCCAGTCAGTCCGTGCGGATGCACAATCCCCAACTGGAGCGGCGACTCATTCGCAATCGCATGAGCTTGGCGCTGGTACTGGCGTCACTCATGCTGGCGGGGCTGGGTCTGCGACTGTATGAATTGCAGGTCCAGCGTCACGATCATTTTGTCACCCTGTCGCAGGACAACCGGGTGCGGCTGCGGCCATTGCCGCCTCCGCGCGGACTGATCTTCGATCGCAACGGTATCCTGCTGGCCGAGAACCTGCCGTCATTCCGGCTCGAAATCGTCCCGGAGGATGTGCCGGATCTCCCGCAGACCCTGGATCAGTTGTCCCGGCTGATCGAGATTACCCCCAAGGATCGACAGCGCTTTGAGCGCGAGCGCAAACGCAGCCGGCCATTTGACGCGCTCGCCCTGCGCTACCGGCTGACCGATGAAGAGGTGGCGCGACTGGCCATCGACCGCTTCCAGTTTCCCGGCGTGGACGTTCGCGCCGATCTCACCCGCCATTATCCCTTCGGCGCCAGTACCGCGCAGGTGATCGGCTATGTGGGCGCGGTGGACGAACGCGATCTGCGCAATGCGGCGGAAGGCACCTACGCCGGCCTCACCGAGGCCGGGCGCAATGGGGTGGAACGCTCCTATGAAACGGAATTGCGCGGCGTAACCGGGTATGAGCAGGTTGAAGTCAACGCGCAGGGACGCACGATACGGGTACTGGAAAGCCACCCCCCCACGGCGGGGCAAAATCTTTACCTGAGCCTGGATATTCGGCTGCAGCAGGCTACGGAAGCGGCTTTGGGAGGGAATCGCGGTGCGATCGTGGCGATTGCCCCGAACAGCGGTGAAATCCTTGCCCTGGTCAGCGAGCCATCCTTTGACGCCAATGTGTTCGTGGGCGGGATCGATGGGGATAGCTACCGCGCCCTCAACACCGATCCAGGACACCCGCTGTTCAACCGCGCCATTCTGGGCCAGTATCCACCCGGTTCCACGGTCAAGCCATTGCTCGGAGTCGCCGATCTGGCCAGTGGTCAGCCGCTGGGAGCCGGCGGAATTTATTGCCCCGGGTATGTGAAGCTGCCCAATATCGAGCGCCGTTATCGAGACTGGAAACACAGCGGCCACGGTCATACGGATCTGCACCACGCCATCATGCAGTCCTGTGATGTGTATTTCTACCAACTCGGACTGGAGCTGGGGATCGACCGTCTCCACGACACCCTGACGGCTTTTGGCCTCGGTCGCACGACCGGGGTGGATCTGCCCGGTGAACGCGCGGGTCTGGTGCCATCCAAGGCCTGGAAGCAGCGCGTGCGCAAACAGTCCTGGTATATCGGGGAAACCTTGGTCAACGCCATCGGCCAGGGCTATAACCTCGCCACGCCGCTGCAACTGGCCCAGGCCGCCGCCACCCTGGCCCGGCGCGGTCAGGTGCTGCAGCCGCGCATGGTACGGGCGCGCGAGGACATGGCCAGTGGGCAGTACGTCCCGCTCACGCCGGTGCCGGGGACACCGGTGCCCTTCGGTACGCCCGGCCAGTGGGAAACTGTGATCGATGCCATGCATGCCGTGGTCCAGAGTCCCGGCGGCACCGCCTACGGCAGCGGGCGCGGCGCGCCCTATGCCTATGCGGGCAAGACCGGCACCGCTCAGGTCTATGGCCTCGGCAGCGAGGAGGAATACGTGCAGGAAAATGTCGCTCCTGAACTGCGCGACCACGCGCTGTTCCTCGGTTTCGCGCCGCAACACGACCCCGCCATCGCGGTGGGCGTGGTGGTGGAGCACGGCGGCAGTGGCGGGCATACCGCCGCGCCCATCGCTCGTCAGGTGCTGGATGCCTATCTGCTGCGGGAGGCGGCCCCATGAATCGTCCGATCTATGAACTCGGCGCTGGAATGCGCTCACCGCTGCGCGACTGGCCCACCCGCCTGCACATGGACTTGCTGCTGCTCGTTTGCCTGGGGCTGTTGTCCGCAGTTGGCCTGATGATTCTCTACAGCGCCGGCGGCGAACAGATGGAACTGTTGGAACGCCAGTGCCTGCGGCTGGCGATGGCCTTTCTGGTGATGCTGGCAATTGCCCAGATTCCCAGTGACTGGCTGCACCGCATCGCACCGGTGCTCTATGGGGTGGGCCTGATCCTGCTGGTGCTGGTGATGGGGCTTGGGGACATCGGCAAGGGTGCCCAGCGCTGGCTGGACCTGGGGGTAGTGCGATTCCAGCCCTCGGAGATCATGAAGCTCGCCATGCCGCTGATGACCGCCCGCTACCTGCATGACCGGGGATTGCCGCCGCAACGCTGGGATGTGCCGATCGTGCTGTTGCTGATCGTCGGACCAACTTTGTTGATTGCAGAGCAACCCGATCTGGGCACTGCCGTGCTGGTGATGGTTTCTGGCCTCGCGGTCTTGTTCCTCGGCGGTCTTTCCTGGCGCTGGATCGTGCTGTTTCTGGGGGGCTTGGGGGCTGCGTTGCCGCTCATGTGGACGCTGATGCACGATTACCAGCGCCAGCGCGTGTTGACGCTACTCAACCCGGAAGCCGATCCGCTGGGATCGGGGTACCACATCATCCAATCCAAGATCGCCCTCGGATCAGGCGGTCTGTTCGGCAAGGGCTGGCTCAACGGCAGTCAGGCCCACCTGCAATTTTTGCCTGAGCGCACCACGGACTTCATCTTTGCCGTCTATGGTGAGGAATTTGGCCTCATCGGCTTGATCTTGTTGCTGGCGCTGTATTTCGCAGTGGCCGTGCGCGGGCTGCAGATCGCGGCTCAGGCGCAAAACAGCTTCGAGCGCCTGCTTGCCGCCAGTCTGAGCTTCACCTTCCTGTTCTATGTGCTGGTGAACACGGGAATGGTCAGCGGTTTGCTGCCGGTGGTGGGCGTGCCGCTTCCCCTGGTCAGTTACGGTGGCACCTCCATGGTGACCCTGTTGGCGGCCTTCGGTATGCTCATGTCGATCCAGACTCACAAGAAGATGCTTGCGCCATGAGAACCCGGTTGCGCCTGTGCCTGGCAGGTCTGATCAGTGCATTGTTACTGTCTCCGGCGATGGCCACTGACGCGCCGTCCACTGTGGCGCCCCCTCCTGCGGCATGGATCGATGCCGCTCAGAACGAAGCGCTGGTGCGTCGTCTGGTGGATCAGCACGGGATGTCCGAGTCCGCTGTGCGTGCCCTGCTCCGCGAAGCCACCTTTCGTCAGGACATCATCGACGCCATCACCCGACCCTACGAGGCCAAGCCCTGGTATCAGTACCGCGGCCTGTTCCTCACCACCGCTCGCATCGAAGGCGGGGCGGCGTTCTGGCGGGCCAACCGGGAGCGCCTGGAACAGGCCGAGGCCCGCTATGGCGTGCCGGCTGAAATCGTGGTGGCCATCATCGGCGTGGAAACCCAGTACGGTCGCAATCTGGGACGTTACCGCGTGCTGGATGCCCTCGCGACCCTGGGCTTTGCCTATCCGCCGCGCAGTGCCTTTTTCCTGGGCGAGCTGGAGCAGTTCCTGACCCTGACCCAGGAAGAACATCTGGATCCGCGCCAGACCCTGGGGTCCTATGCCGGCGCCATGGGCATGGGGCAGTTCATCCCCAGCAGCTATCGCAGCTATGCGGTCGATTTTGATGGAGACGGCCAGCGGAACCTGTGGCAGCCGGCGGACGCCATCGGCAGCGTGGCCAATTACTTTGCCCGCCATGGCTGGCAGAAAGACGAACGGGTCGCCTTTCCCGCCCAAGCCACGACGCCCGAGGCCCAGGCGCTGGGTAACCAGACACGGGAAACCCCCTATACCGTCGCGTCTCTCCGGCAAGCCGGCGTGCGCAGCGAAGAGACCTTGCCAGCCAAGCTGCCGGCCAACCTCTTGACGCTGGATCAGGTGGACGGACCGGAATACTGGGTGACCCTGCCCAATTTCTATGTCATCACCCGCTACAATCACAGCGTGCTCTACGCCATGGCCGTGTTCCAGCTCAGCCAGGAGATCCGCCGTGCCTACCAGGAAAAGATCTGAAACAAGCCGATGGCGGGAGCAATCGGCAAGGAATCAGCCCGTATTTCTTCCGGTGGGATGGGCACTGCTCAGCCTGTTGCTGGCCGCCTGCGGCACGCTTCCCCATCCGCCTTCGAAAACCGCGCTCCTGACCGCATCGCCTGCCCAATCAGCCTCTGGCGGATACCGCGATGCCGAGCCGCGCCTCGAACCCCGCAGTCGCTTGGGGAATCCCCCGTTCTACGTGGTGGATGGTCGCCGGTATGTGGTGCTGGAATCGGCCCATGGCTTCCAGGAACGGGGCATTGCATCCTGGTATGGCCCTGACTTCCACGGCAAGATGGCCTCCAACGGAGAGGACTACGACATGTACACCATGACGGCCGCCCACAAGACCCTGCCCTTGCCGTGCTATGTCCGGGTCACCAACCTGGAGAACGGGCGCACCGCCATCGTGCGCGTCAATGATCGCGGCCCCTTCGTGGACAACCGCATCATCGACCTATCCTTTGCCGCCGCGACCCGCCTGGGCGTGGTCCAGAAAGGTACCGCGCCGGTGGAGATTGCAGTGGTCGAACCCGGCGACGCCGGCGTGCAGGTCGCCGATCCGGGACCTCGGCCGGTGATGGGTAAACCGCGGCTGTATCTCCAGACGGGCGCTTTTGCCCAACGCGAGAATGCCGAACGCATGCGCCAGCGCCTGTTGCTGGCCCAGATGGGGCCGGTGGACATCCGCACTGAATCCGCCGGGGACCGTCCGGTGCACAAGGTGTGGGTGGGTCCGTTTGCCGACGTGACGGGTCTGGATGCGGCCAGCGCCCGCCTGCACGGTATCGGCATCAACGATCCGCGCCCCACCATCGACTGAGAGGGGAATCATGTTCGCTGACCGCTTGGACGCCGCTCGCCGGCTCGCAGCGCGATTGTCGC